>NZ_JBYCLE010000534.1:0-4981 GCF_057473765.1 Mycobacterium sp. TH-M106
TGACGGCGTAGGTCGGCAGCACCTGCTGGGTGATGTCGTGGCTGTTCTCGGTGGTGAACGACAGGTCGGCGGTGCCGGCGCCGACTCCGAGCGCATAAAGCATGGTGTCGCGATCGGTCCATTCGACCAGCACCGGCTCGGTGGTGGCACCGATGGCTTTCGGGTCGAGCGCCATGGGGTTCTCCCTTTCAGTCGGATGCAATCGGATGCAGTCGGATGCAGTCGGATCAGATTCGATCAGATTCGACACCAAACCACCAGAAGTCGCCCCATGAACGTCGTCGGCAAGGCAGGCTGTCGGCATGAACATCCGCACCGTGACCTGGAAGCCCGCGGCCGTGCTCGCCGCGGCCCTGCTCGCCGCGGCCGTGCTCGCCTCCTGTTCCGGTGGGCCGCACCCCCGCAACATCACCGTGACGTTCATCCGGCACGCGGAATCGCTGAGCAACGCCGACGGCGTCATCGACACCGACGTCCCCGGCCTGGGCCTCACCGAGAAGGGCGACGGGCAGGCCCAGCAGGTCGCTCATCAGCTGCAGCACAACCACTACGACGGCGTCTACTCCTCTCCCATGCTTCGCGCCCAGCAGACCGCCGCGCCGTTGGCCAAGGAGATCGGCAAGCAGGTGCAGATCCTGCCCGGGCTAAAGGAGATCAAGGCCGGCTGGTTCGACGGCGAGCCGACGTCGAGAGCCGACTCGACATACCTGCTCGCACCGCTGGCCTGGCTGCGCAGCGACCGCACAGAGACCATCCCGGGGTCGATCGACGGCAACGAGTTCAACAGCCGGTTCTCTGATGCGGTGCAAAAGATCTACGACAGCGGCGACGCCAACCCGGTGGCGTTTTCGAACGGCGTGGCGATCATGGTCTGGACGCTGATGAACGCCAAGAACGGCCGCGACAGCCTGCTCACCGACCACCCGCTGCCCAACATCGGCCGGGTGGTGGTCACCGGCAATCCGGTCACCGGCTGGACACTGGTCGACTGGAACGGTCTCCGCTCATTCGACTGACCTCCTCGTCTGGTCAGATAGACGGTGCGGCTGGTGCCGGGCGTGCATTGGTGAGAACGGCAATCGAGCAGGCGACCGATGCGGCGGTAGCGCCGTGAACCCTGCCGACACCCTGGCGAACCGCTGGGCTCGGGTGCAACAGCGGGTCGCCGACGCCTGTCGCGACGCCGGTCGGGATCCCTTCGAGGTGGCCATCCTGCCGGTGACCAAGACCGTCGCCCCGGAGGTGATCCGCAAGGCAGTCGCGTTGGGAATGTACCGCTTTGGCGAGAACAAGGCCCAGGAGATCCGCGACAAGGCCGAACCGTTGGCCGATTGCGGCATCGACTGGGTGATGATCGGTCACCTGCAGACCAACAAAGCCAACATCGTGGCGCGGCTGGCTAACCAGGTGCAATCACTGGACCGGCCGGAGTTGGCCACGGCGCTGGATCGGCGGCTGCGGACGCACCATCGCGTCATCGACGTCTTGGTCCAGGTGAAGACCTCCGATGAGCCGAGCAAATACGGGCTGCCGCCGGACCGGTTGCTGCCGTTCCTCGACGAGTTGCAGGGCTACCCCACCCTGCGGGTGCGCGGCCTGATGACGCTGGCCGTCCACGCACCAGACCCGGACGCCGTGCGCGGTTGCTTTCGCCGGTTGCGTGAGTTGCGTGACCGCGCCGTCGCGGCCGGACACCAGCTGACCGAGTTGTCGATGGGCATGAGCGGGGACTTTCCGCTGGCGATCGCCGAAGGTGCGACGGAGGTGCGCATCGGCACGGCGATCTTCGGCGCGCGCAGCCCGCGTCGCTGAGTATTGTTGCCGCCGTGAATTCCGTCGCTGCGCTGCCGGTGTTCGCCGACGTCGACACCGGCGTCGACGACGCGCTGGCGCTGGTGTACCTGATGGCCAGCGCCGACGCCGAACTCGTCGGTATCGCCTCGACCGGCGGAAACGTTGCGGTGCAACAGGTTTGCCGGAACAATCTCGGGCTGCTGCAGTTGTGCGGGGTCAGCGGTGTACCGGTGTCCAAGGGTGCCGAATCGCCGCTGCGCGGACCGACGGCCGGCGGGCACACCGCTGAAAACGTCCACGGCCCACAGGGTCTCGGCTATGCCGAGCTGCCGCCCAGTGACGGTCGGCTTACCTCGTATGACGCCGCCGCGGCCTGGATTCGGGCCGCGCGCGAGCATCCCGGTCAGCTGGTCGGGCTGGCCACCGGGCCGTTGACCAACCTGGCGTTAGCGCTGCGAGCCGAGCCGGCGCTGCCCGCGCTGCTGCGCCGGCTGGTGATCATGGGCGGGGCGTTCGGTCGCCCCGAACCCGAGTTCAACATCAGCGTGGATCCCGAAGCGGCTGCCGAGGTGTTCACGGCCTGGCAGGCCCGGCAACAGCTTCCGATCGTGTGCGGTTTGGAACTGACCGAACGCATCGTCATGACACCGGCCATTCTGGGCAGGCTGTCAGCGGCGGCGCCGTCGAACCCGTTGATCCGGTTGCTCGGCGACGCGCTGCGGTTCTATTTCGAGACGCACGACGAGCGGGGCCGTGGATACCTGGCGTATCTGCACGATCCGTTGGCCGCGGCGATCGCGCTGGACCCCGATCTGGTGGCAACCCGCCCGGCGGCGGTGCACGTCGAGTTCGCGGACACCCCAGGGCGTGGGCGCACGGTCGCCGACTGGTCCGGCGAACCCAACGCGCGGATCGGCGTCGACGTCGACCCGACAGCGTTCTTCGACCGCTACGTCGAACGGGTCGGATCGTTTGCGCGGCACCGAACGTGAAGCTGCTGCGAGATTTTCGCGAAAATCTCGCAACAGCTTCACGTTCGGCGATCCCATGCCGCCCACACCCGTCCGATGACGCCGCCGTCGGTGTCCTCAGCCGTCACCCGGATGTCGATCCAATCCAACGCCGCGACGGCCTCGGCACGCCTGAGGTCGTGGTTGAACTGCGGTCGACTTAGCCGGTGATGATCGCCCTCGTAGTCGACGGCCACCTTGATGTGCTCCCACCCCATGTCGAGCACCGCCACTAACTCGCCGTGTTCGCCGTACACCGGGATCTGGGTCTGCGGCGGCGGAAAACCCGCGCGGATGAGCAGCAGTCGTAGCCGGGTCTCGCGCGGGGACTCGGCACCGAAATCGACGAGCGGCAAGGCGACATGGGCGCGTCTGATCCCGCGGCTGCCTCGGTAGCGTTCGGCGAGCAACTCGACATCGGCCACCTTGAGATGAGTCGCCCGGCCTAAGGCGTCGATCATCGCGACCGCCTTGTCGACGGGGTAGCGGCGGGCCAGGTCGAGTGCGGTGCGCTCCGGCGTCGTCACCCGCATTCCGTCGATGAACGTAAACTCGTCGTCTGCTATCCGGTCTGACCACGTTCGGATGCCCGCCGGGGCGTGCCGATTCTGGTAGACGATCTCCGCCGGCGTCCCGGCATCCACCCACTTGGCGCCGTGCAGCGCCGAGGCGGACCGGCCCGCTAGGACACCGCGGCCCCGCGACCACAGCCACGCCGCCCTTGCCTGCACCACCGCGGTGATGTCGGCGTCGCGGGCGATGAAAACGTCGCGGTGTAGCGCTACGAATTGGGTGCGCAGTGCGTACGGCGTCACCCGGCCGGATGCGACGGCCGCGCTGCCGACAAAAGGTTCGAAAGGCTCTGCCATGCGCCTGAGTCTGCCGCCCGGCACCGACACGTCACCGAGCGTGAAGCTGTTGCGAGATTTTAGCGAAAATCTAGCAACAACAACACGCGCGGCGCTCGGCATGGCGGCGCGGCGCAACAAAGCGCTACACATAGCTCCCGTCCAGATACCAGCGCCGCCGGCGGTAGCACAGCAGCAGCGCCGCACCGGCATTGTCGTCCAACAGGCCGTCCAACAGCACCTGGGCGCGGGCCACCCGATCCGGGCGGCCGAAACCAACTTGGCCCGTCAAGTCCGAATCCCACCACCGCTCGTCGACCGGCCAGGGCCCGGCCCACCAGCGCAGCCGGTCGTCACGGTCACGGGCGACCAGGTATGCCGGCTCAGCGGAGAACAACCCCCGGTTTGTCACCCTTATCGGGTTGCGGTGGACGTCGAGCAGTTCCACCGGGTCGTCGAGCAGCACCGCCGGAGA
This sequence comes from Mycobacterium sp. TH-M106, assembly GCF_057473765.1. NCBI lineage: Bacteria > Bacillati > Actinomycetota > Actinomycetes > Mycobacteriales > Mycobacteriaceae > Mycobacterium > Mycobacterium sp. TH-M106. Next base: position 4,128 of record NZ_JBYCLE010000534.1, read on the forward strand.
CGGTTCGGGCAGCCGGCCGGGCCACGGCTGGCCCGGGTCGGCCCGCGGAGCGGGCTCGTCGCCTAGCGGCGTCACGGTGATGCGTTCGGCCGGGCCGCGACCGCCGGACAGCACCGGCACCTGCACCGCCTCCGGGCCGAGCAGGCCCTGCACCCGCACCAGCACCCGCCGGGCCCGCAGCCGGTCTGCTTCGCCGGGCCCACCCCACAGGGGCAGCTGCAACGCCTCGGCGGCCACCACCTCTATCGGCTGTAGCCGCAGCAGCGTCACCGGCCCTGACAGCACAGCGGGTTTGCGGGTGTTTAACCAGCCGTCCAGCTGCCAGCGCACCCGGTCGGCGGTGGCGTCCTCGGTCAGCGGCTCGGCGCACCGCCACACCCGGACCAGCTCTTCGCCGGTATCGGTGACGGCGTGAATCGCCAACCGGGTGCAGCCCACCCCGGCCGCGACCAGCGTCTGGTGCAGGGCAGCGGCCAGCGACCGTCCGGCAAACGCCGCGGCATCGACCCGGTCGATCGGCGGATCGCAGTGCAGCACCGCGTCGAGATCCGGCGGCGGCTTCCGCCCGACCGGTCCGCGCTCCGGCTCGCCGCGGGCGAAGCGCTGCGCAGCGACCGCGTCGGAGCCGAAGCGCGAGGCCACATCGGTGCGCGGCAGCGCGGCGAACTGCCCGATGGTGCGAATTCCCATCCGCCACAACAGGTCTACGAGTTCGCCTCGCCTCGACCCGGACAGGCTGGGCTCGGTGGCGAGTTGGCGGATCGACAGCGCCGACAAAAACCGCGCGTCGCAGCCCGGCTCTATCACCCGACCGGCGCGGGCGGCGAACACCGCGGTGGACAACCGGTCGGCGA
>NZ_JBYCLE010000535.1:0-2876 GCF_057473765.1 Mycobacterium sp. TH-M106
GCGCCTCACCGACAAGGAGAACCGGGTGGGCAGGCTGGTCATCCCGGAAGGCCGCCAGCTCGACGACACCACCGACATGAAGACCAACGAGGTGACCCCCGGCATTTTCTCGCTGATCTCCCAGGCCACCTGCGTCGACTTGGACGGGAATCGGCGGTGCGTGCAGATGGCCGACCTGCGCTCAGCGGCCGAGGCCGGTACGCCGGTGGAGCTGTCGGTGCCCGCGTGGGCGGCGCAGCGGGTCACCGCCATGGGTCACGATCATCGCCGGGTCGAGGGCCTGATCGCCCCGGGCACCTGGAACGTCGACCCGTTGGCGCCGGCCGAGAAGATGCTGGCGAGCCTGATCGGCGCCGGCACCTCCGGCTACTGGCAGTCCGGGCTCGACCGCCCGGCTGCTGTTCCTGCCGCCCTGCAGGTTTCGCCCTACGACGTGCTGGTGGTGGCGTCGTTGGTGCAGCGGGAATCCGATCCGGCAGACTTCGGCAAGGTGGCCCGGGTCATCTACAACCGCCTGCATGAGCACCGCACCCTGGAGTTCGACTCGGCGGTCAACTATCCGCTGGACCGCCGGGAGGTCGCCACCAGCGACGCCGACCGCTCCCTGCGCACACCGTGGAACACCTATCTGGTGCGTGGGCTGCCAGCCACCCCGATCTGCTCGCCGGGGGAGGAGGCGCTGGCCGCGGCCGAGCATCCGGAGCCGGGGGACTGGCTGTATTTCGTCACCATCGACAAGCAGGGCACGACGCTGTTCACCCGGGACTACCAGGAGCATCTGGAGAACATTGAGCTGGCGAAGCACAACGGTGTCCTCGACAGCTCTCGGTAGGACCGGTATGCGCAGCAGGAAAGCCCCCCGAAAAGCGGGGGTGCTCGGCTCGCCGATCGCGCACTCCCGCTCGCCGCAGCTGCACCTGGCCGCCTACCGGGCGCTGGGCTTGCATGACTGGACCTATGACCGAATCGAATGTGGAGCCAGCGAATTACCGAGGGTGGTAAGCGGTTTCGGGCCGGAATGGGTTGGCGTGTCGGTGACCATGCCGGGCAAGTTCGCCGCGTTGTCCTTCGCCGACGAGCGCACCGCACGGGCAGAGCTGGTCGGCTCGGCCAACACCTTGGTGCACACGGCGACCGGCTGGCTGGCTGACAACACCGATGTGGACGGGGTGACCGGGGCACTCGGCCCGGTGTCGGGGCAGGCGGTGGTGTTGGGGTCGGGTGGAACCGCCCCGGCGGCTGTGGTGGCGCTGGCCGAACTCGGTGCCGACGGCATCACTGTCGTCGCACGCAACCCGGACAAGGCCGCCCGGGTGGTGCGAGTGGCCGCAGAAGCCGGTGTGTCTGCCCGGTTCTGCAGATTGGCCGATCCGGACGATCCGGCGCTGGCCGACACCGTCGCAGCCGCGGCGGTGCTGGTCAGCACGCTTCCGGCCGACGTGGCCGCGCACTATGCGCCGGCGTTGGCGTCGGTTCCGGTGTTGTTGGACGCGATCTACGACCCGTGGCCGACGCCGCTGGCAGCGGCGGTGAGCGCCGCGGGTGGGACGGTGATCAGCGGCCTGCAGATGCTGCTCCATCAGGCCTGCACGCAGGTGGAGATGTTCACCGGGTTGCCTGCGCCGCGGCAGGCGATGACTTGCGCGCTGGCCCAGCCGGGCTAACCTGCCCCCGTGCAGGTGGGGGTGGGGCCGGTGTCGCTGTGGCTGGCGTGGCTGGTTGCGCTGAGCGGCTACGACATCCGGCAGCGACGACTGCCCAACTGGCTGACCCTGCCCGGCGCGGCGGTGGTGCTGCTGTATGCCGGCGTTGCCGGCCGCGGTATGCCGGCGTTTGCTGGCGCGGCGGCGTTGGGCGCGGTGTATCTGCTGGTACACGTGGCCGATCCGACCGCGTTGGGGGCCGGCGACGTGAAGCTGGCGTTCGGCGTGGGCGCGCTGACCGGCTTCTTCGGTGTCGACGTGTGGATGTTGGCGGCCCTGGGCGCACCGTTGCTGACCGCGGTGTGGGCATTGGTCGCGATGGCTGTGGACGGTGGGCACCGTGGGCACCGTGGGCACCGTGCGCCGAGCGTGCCGCATGGACCGTCGATGTGCCTGGTCAGCGCGGCGGTGGTGGCGCTGGCGGTGTGCTGAGCCGAAACGTCGGCAACAATGGACAAAAATCAGCGCCGTAATCAAACTTTAATCAATTCCCGTTGCCGTTCAGCCGACTATCAGCTACTATGAGCCGTTAGGTGTATGCAACGGTTGGTGTTCAAAGGAGGTGACCATGAAGCGAGCCGTCATTGCCGGTATTGCCGCTGGTGCGGTCGCTGTGGGCACCGGTCTCATCGTCATCGACCCTTCGCCGCCGTCGTTGCCCGACGTCGAGGTCCCGGCGATTTCGCTCTCCAACGCCGAGGGGATGGACCCGAACGCGGTATGGCTCGACCTGTTCTCGCAGGCCTCCGGTAACAATCCCGCAGGTGTCGGCACCGGTGCGGTGGATGTCGGGCCGGCCTCGGTGCCGGTACCCAGCGAGCCGCCGATGGTCGTGATCGATTCGCAGGGGCAAGCCCAGGACTTCGAGGGCATCCTCGACCGTGTCGTCGCAAAAATGGGCAATCCGCTGGACAACGTGACCTCGGTCATCAACGGGCCCGGAGCGGTCACCTATCTGATCCGCGGCGACGGCAACGGCGGTTCCTAAGGTTTCTGACCCCTGCCGGCGTTTGCCGGCGGTTGCTGGCGTTTGCCGGCGGTTGCTGGCGGTTGCCGGCCCGGTCCGGTCGCCGCAGCCAGCATGGGAAGATGGGACACGTGCTGCGTTGGACCACCGCCGGTGAATCCCACGGCCGTGCCCTGGTTGCGGTCGTGGAGGGCATGGTCGCTGGG
>NZ_JBYCLE010000536.1:0-1765 GCF_057473765.1 Mycobacterium sp. TH-M106
CCAACCCCAGCACCCGCTCCAGGCCGGCGGTTAGGGCGTCGAAGGCCCCGGTGACCTCTTCCCGACTACTACCCGAACGCATATTCGAATAGTAGACCGACCCACCGACACGAATCCAAGAATCCGTGGCGTGACCCGAATTAGTCAGCTGAGTTGGCGTTGCACATCTTGCAGGTGGTGACTGACTTCATGCAGGGTGTGGACGGCGATCCAGCCCAACGTGCGCACCTGTGTCGTTGGGTAGTTGTAAACGACGGTGCGGTCCCACTCGGAGGCGTCGAGCCGTCCCAGCACGTTCGCAAACATCGCGGCCGCATCCGCCAACGGCGCCCGCGACGATCTCGGAAGGCGCGTTCGAAGCGGCGTCCTCGTGGTACTCAAACCCGCAGTCATCGCAACGGTCCATCTGTCGACGCTACTGCTGCGTGCGAAGGTCATTCCAGGTGTGCCGACAACAGCCAGGCAGGAACAGACTTACGCCCGTTGGCCTCGTCGCGCAGGTCGGCCACCGGAAACCCGGCGGGCAGGCCGTCGGGGAAGTTGGCGTGAATTCTGGCGGGCCGGATCTCGTCGATGCTCCAGTACTGGGACACCACCTCGCGGAGTTCGTCTTCGGTGACCGGGTTGGCCGGCCCCTCGGGCATCCCCGTTCGGTCGAAAACCAGGACGAAATACGACGCACCGGGTGCAGCCGCGCGGACGATTGAGCGCTGGTATCCGTCGCGCAGTTCGACCGGCATCGAGTGAAACAGCGTGCTGTCAACGATGGTGCCGAACCGGCCGTCATAGCCGGTGAACGAACTGATATCGGCCACCTCAAAGGAGGCGCTGGTCAGACCGCGCTCGGCTGCCGCGGCGCGGGCCAGGGCGATGGCGGTGGGCGCCGAGTCCAACCCGACCGTGGTATACCCCCGTTCGGCTAAATACAGCGACACCGCGGCCTCGCCGCAACCGGCGTCCAGCACATCCCCGTGGAACTTGCCCTGTTCGATCAGAGCGGCGATCTCCGGTTGCGGCTCGCCGATGCTCCACGGCGGTCGGAGCCCCAACCCGAATTCGGCGGCTTCGCCGCGGTAGGCCGTGTCGAACTCAAGTTTCTGCGCTTCAGACATGTCGTCCTGTATATCAACAAAACTGATATATGTCAAGATGGTTGATATGAGCCATACCGACGATGCTCCGTTGGGTTACCTGCTATACCGGCTCGGTACTGTGCTGCGGCCAGAGGTTACCGCCTTGTTGCGACCACTCGATCTGACGCTCCCCGAATTCATCTGCATGCGAAGTCTTTCCATGAGCCCAGGGGTGTCCAGCGCAGAGCTGTCGCGACACGTCAACGTCACGCCGCAGGCGATGAACACGGTGTTGCGCGAGCTGGAACACCGTGGTGTGCTAGCGCGGCCCGACACCGTAACGTCCGGGCGTGCGCTGCCGGCGACGTTGACGGGTGAAGGCCGGAAACTGCTGAAACGCGCGGAGACCGCCGTCCGGGTGGCCGACGGCCGTATCCTGGACAAGCTGTCGGCAGCCGAGCAGCGCGAATTCAAACGGATGCTGGAGCGGCTGGGCTCGGGTCAGGGCGCGGTACCGGATTGAATGCGGACCCAAGGCCGGGCCGCCTCCAGTTCGTAAGCCAGCTGCAGCAGCCGTGCCTCCGATCCGGTAGGAGCGGTGAGCATCATGCCCACCGGTAAACCCTCGGTGGACTCGCCCAGCGGCAACGAGATCGCGGGTTCGCCGGTAGCGTTCTGCAGCGGCGTGAACG
>NZ_JBYCLE010000537.1:0-8200 GCF_057473765.1 Mycobacterium sp. TH-M106
ACTACGTCGGCGGCATCCTGCACCACGCGCCGTCGCTGCTGGCGTTCACCAACCCCACCGTCAACTCCTACAAGCGGCTGGTGCCCGGCTATGAGGCGCCGATCAACCTGGTGTACAGCCAACGCAACCGGTCGGCGTGCGTACGTATCCCGATCACCGGAACCAACCCCAAGGGCAAGCGGCTGGAATTCCGCTGCCCGGACTCCTCGGGCAACCCGTACTTCGCGTTCGCGGCCATGCTGATGGCCGGTCTCGACGGCATCAAGAACAAGATCGAGCCGATGGCACCGGTCGACAAAGATCTCTACGAGCTGCCGCCCGACGAGGCCGCCAATATCCCGCAGGCGCCCACTCAATTGGCCGACGTGATCGACAACTTGGAAGCCGATCACGAATATCTCACCGAAGGCGGAGTATTCACTTCCGACCTGATCGACACCTGGATCAGCTACAAGCGCACCAACGAGATCGAGCCGATCAACATCCGCCCACACCCCTACGAGTTCGCGCTGTACTACGACTGCTGACCCCAGCAAGGGCGTATCCGGGCGTTTCCCGGCAAGGGTAACCGCGGCCGGCGGTGCCGCGATGCTTGTCGGCCACGATGGATAACAATTACGAATCCGCGGATAACGATTGCGAGTCGACTGACGACACAACCACTCTCGAACGCTTACCTTGAGCCGGCCGGGCTAGAAAGGTATGCGATGAAAAGCAATCCGTTTCAAGGCATGTCTCGCAGGGAATTTTTCACCAAGATCACCGCAACGGGCGGTGCGGCGATGCTCGCCGAATGGGCAAGCCCGATCATCGACAAAGCCTACGCGGCGGCAGCGCCGTCCGGCTCGCTGCAGAACATCGAACACATCGTGCTGTTCATGCAGGAAAACCATTCCTTCGACAACTACTTCGGAACCCGCTATGGCGTCAACGGATTCGGCAACACCCCCAACAACCCGCCTGATGTGTTCAAGCAGCGCGGCTGGGCGCCATCGGCATCCGGTGGCGGGCCCACCGACGTCAACGACCCCGCGAAGTTCACCCTGCCGTTTCGCCTGAACACCGAGCGTGGGCCGAGTTTATCGGGTGAATGCGTCAACGATCCCGACCACTCCTGGGCGCCGACGCACGAGGCGTGGAACGGCGGCGCCAACGACGGTTGGCTGCCCATGTCGATCAAGGCGGTCGGCCCCAGAAACGCGCCGGCGTTGATGGGCTATTACACCCGCGAGGACATCCCGATCCACTACCTGCTAGCCGACAAGTTCACCGTCTGCGACAACTATTTCTGCTCGGTGCTCGGGCCCACGGTGCCCAACCGGCTCTACTGGCTCAGCGCGACGCTCGATCCGGAGGGCCAGTTCGGCGGGCCGTGGCTGACCACCCCGACGCCGTGGCCGAAATTCAAATTTTCCTGGGAGATCATGCCGCAGTCCCTGGAGCGGACCGGGGTCAGCTGGAAGGTCTACAACAACCATGATCTGGGGCCGATCAACGGGGTCATCCTCAACGGTTTGGTCAGTGCATTCACACAGGCCCTGGACCCGGCGACCAACCTGTGGGCCAACGGCATCACCCCGCGGTACCCGCTGGACTTCGCCCTCGACGTCGCCGCCGACCGGCTGCCGCAGGTGTCCTGGGTGGTCACGCCGGTGCTGGAGTGCGAACACCCGGCACTGCCGGTGTCGCTCGGCGGGGTCGGCATCGTCAACCTGCTGCGCATCCTGCTGTCCAACCCGAAGGTGTGGGAGAAGACGGCGGTGATCATCAGCTACGACGAACACGGGGGGTTCTTCGACCACGTCACCCCGCCCACCGCCCCGCCGGGCACTCCGGGTGAGTACATCCCGTCGTCCATCGTCGACAACGTGTCGGGCTCGGGCGGGGTCACCGGGCCGGTTGGCCTGGGCTACCGGGTGCCGTGCCTGGTCATCTCGCCGTACAGTCGCGGTGGCCGGGTCGACTCCACCGTCTACGACCACACCTCGCAGCTGCGGCTGATCGAAACCCGGTTCGGAGCGCCGGTGCCCAACCTCACCCCCTGGCGGCGGGGGGTCACCGGCGACATGACCAACGCGTTCGACTTCGGCAGCTTCGACGCCAGCCGCCCCAACCTCGGCACACCGGTGCTGACGGCACTGCCCAAACTCCCGCAGTGTGTGCCGAACGTCGTGCTCGGAACCGCCGGCGTCGGCATCCCCTACCCGGTGCCGTTCCCGCAGACGATGCCGGTGCAGGAGTCCGGCCCGCCGGCGCAGGAACTCACCCTGTCGGCGCAGGCGACCACCTCGCCGGCGCAGAACTCGCCGGTCAACCCGGTGTGATCGGAAGCTTCAGCGCCGTCCTACGGCCCTGGGGCACCCGCTCCACCGTTGCCACCGCCGCCACCGGTGCCGTCGGATTGCGCGCTGCCGGCTGTGCCCGGGGTCCCAATAATGCTGTCGGAGGCGCCACCGTCACCACCGTTGCCGCCGTGACCGCCGATGGTCACGGTGCCGTTACCGCCGGAACCGCCGTAACCACCGTCACCGCCGGCACCATTGCCACTGGTGTTGGCGCCGCCGTTGCCGCCGTTGCCGCCGTTGCCGCCGGCGGCGCCGTTGCCGCCGTCACCGCCGGCACCACCGGTACCGCCGCTACCGGTGCCCGTCGTGACGGCGCCGCCGGAGCCGCCCGCACCGCCGTTCCCGCCGAGGAGGCTACCTGTACCTCCGTTCCCGCCGTTGCCGCCGTATCCGCCCGCAGGGAAGACGGTACTGCCGCTGTGGCTACCCGCACCGCTGTCGCTGGCGCCACCGGCGCCGCCGGCGCCACCGGTGCCACCGTAATCGCCGGCACCGCCGACACCACCGTTGCCACCCCAACCGCCGGTACCGGCTTCGGCAGAGCCGCCGGCGCCGCCGTTGCCGCCTTCGCCGCCGGTCACACCTCTGCCGCCGGCGCCGCCGTTACCGCCGTGACCGGCATAGGCGTCGCCGGTGGCGTCAAAGCCTTTACCGCCGTCACCACCGGTGCCACCGGTGCCACCGGTGCCGGTGTCGGCGCCGCCGGCACCGCCGTTGCCGGCGTCGCCGCCGGCAACGGCGTCGCCACCGTCGCCCCCGGTGCCACCGATAGAACCAGCGGCACTCGCCGCGCCACCGGTACCGCCGTCGCCGGCGTTGCCCCCGAAACCGTGGAGTCCGATGGCCCCAGCCTTTCCGACGACGGCGCTGGCTTGACCGCCGGCGCCGCCGTGGCCGCCATCGATATTCACCAAACCGTTGTATCCGGCGCCGCCGACACCGCCGGCGCCGCCGTCACCGGAGTTGCCGCCGAAGCCCAAGATGGACCCGGCGTTACCGCCGGCGCCGCCAGCACCGCCGGTGCCACCAGCACCTGCGGCGCTAGTCGCGGTCGCGTCGGCGCCGACACCACCAGTGGCTCCTTGGCCGCCGTAGCCGCCGTCGCCGAACAGGTGCGCGTCACCGCCGGCGCCGCCAGCGCCACCGCTCGTCAGTGCGGCAGTCGCACCACCGGTCAGGCCGGCACCACCGTGGCCGCCTTCGCCGCCGTTGCCCCCGAGGATGCCGCCGTTGCCGCCGTCGAGGCCGGCGCCGGCTGCCGTGGTGCCGTGCGCGGCGGCCCCGACACCACCCATCCCGCCGTCACCGATCAGCTCGGCGTTACCTCCGGCCGAACCGGTCCCGGTGATCACGGCATCGGTCGAAAGGTCGTGCAGCACACCGCTGCCACCGTTACCGCCGAGCCAGCCACCGTCGCCGGCCGCAACAAGTGTGCCGGTCGTGCCGTCGGTCAGATGCGCGTCGACGCCGTTGCAGAGCAGGCCACACGATCCATCAAACGCAAACAGCGGGTTGACCAGGTCGAAGATACCGATCTTGATCAGGGCTTGATCCAGGAGACGGACACCGCCATAGAAGAACTGCCAGAGGCCGATGAGGTTGTCGTCGATATTTGAGAGCGGATCACCCGCTGCCGCCGCGCCGGCGTCGTCGGGCGGCACGCCCAACCCCCCGGCCAGCGCGGCGATCGCCTGGTCGATCGCGTCGTCGAAACCGAAGTCGGCGTGCGCGGCCGGCGCAGCAGCCAACGTTGTCATCCCGAACGCCACAAACGCGCCCACCGTGCCGGTGGCACCGGCCGCACGGCGTCCCACGGCTATGCCCACGCGACCGCGTTTCCCGTTGCTGCTGCGACGACTCATGGAAAAAGAATCCCTTCGTGTATGTAACGGATCCGCAAGTGTGTCTTAGCGCTTTATATAAGTTGCACGCACCATAACGCTTGGCTAGGTTGCTGGCAAACCGACCTAGAAATCGGTCAGTTTCTCAGCATGGCGATCCCGCCCCCGTTGCGAGCGTCCACCTCAATCGCCGAACACCTTGCGCACCACCGCTTTCGCGCGTCTGGTCACCCGCAGGTAGTTGTCGAGGAACTCACCGCCGTTGTCATCGTGCCAACCGGCGGCAACCGCCACCGCGTTGAGTTGGCGACCCGGACCGGGCAGCTGGTCGGTGGGCTTGCCGCGCACCAGCACCAGCGCGTTGCGCGCGCGGGTGGCGGTCAGCCAGGCTTGGCGCAGCAGTTCCACGTCGGCTTCGCCGAGCAACTCGGCCGCCGCGATCGCGTCCAGGGTCTGCAGCGTCGAGGTGTTGTGCAGCGCCGGGATCTGGTGGGCGTGCCGCAGCTGCAGCAGCTGCACCGCCCACTCGATGTCGGCCAAGCCGCCGCGGCCCAGTTTGGTGTGGGTGTTGGGGTCGGCGCCGCGCGGCAGCCGTTCGGCGTCGACCCGGGCCTTGATCCGGCGGATCTCCCGCACGGCATCCGCCGACACCCCGCCGGCCGGATACCGGACGCCGTCGACCATCAGCAGGAACCGCTCGCCCAGCTCGACGTCGCCGGCGACCCGGTCTGCCCGCAGCAACGCCTGGATCTCCCACGGCTGCGCCCACTGGGCGTAATAGGTCGCATAGGAAGCCAGTGTGCGCACCAGCGGACCGTTGCGGCCCTCCGGGCGCAGGTTGGTGTCGACCTGCAGTGGCGGGTCGACGCTCGCGGTGCCCAGCAGCGCCCGAACCTGCTCGGCGATCGACGTCGACCAGCGCACCGCGTCGGCGTCGGTGACCCCGCCGGCTTCCTCATGGGGCTCGCAGACGAAGATCACGTCCGCGTCGGAGCCGTAGCCCAGCTCGTGACCGCCCAGCCGGCCCATGCCGATGACCGCGACCCTGGCGGGCGGGCGGTTGGCCGGGTTCCCCCCGGGCAGGTTGACCCGGACGACGGCCTCCAGGGCGGCCTGCAACACCGCTACCCACACCGACGTCAGCGCCGTGCACACCTGCCTGACGTCCAGCATTCCCAACAGGTCAGCGGAGGCGATGCGGGCCAGTTCGTGCCGGCGCAGGCTGCGCGCGGTGGCGATCGCTCGCACCGGGTCGACGTAGCGGGCTGCTGACGCGATCAACGCGCCGGCCACCGCGTCGAGTTCGGTGTCGAGCAGCTTCGGACCGGCCGGGCCGTCACCGTAGGCCTGGATCACCTCCGGCGCGCGCATCAGCAGCTCCGGGACGTACGCCGAGGTGCCGAGCACCCGCATCAGCCGCCGGGCAACCGAGCTTTTGTCGCGCAGCGTGGCCAGATACCAATGCTGGGTGGCCATCGCCTCGCTGAGCCTGCGGTAGGCCAGCAGCCCGGCGTCGGGGTCGGGGGCGTCCGACAGCCAGTACAGCAGCGTGGGCAACAACACCGATTGCACCCGCGCGCGGCGACCGCTCTGGCTGGTCAGCGCGGCCAGGTGGGCCAGTGCGCTCTGCGGAGCCTCGTATCCGAGCGCGGCCAGCTGGCGCTCGGCGGCATCGGGGGTCATACCAGAGAGCTCGGGGCCGATCGATTCCAGCAACGGCTGGTAGAACAGCTTGGCGTGCAGCCGGGACACCCGAAGGTTCTGTCGCTTGAGCTCCTCGCGCAGCACTCCCAGCGCATCGTGCCGGCTGTCGGGCCGGACGTTCGCGGCGCGGGCCAGCCAGCGCAGCGCCTCGTCGTCGTCCGCCGGCGGCAGCATGTGGGTGCGTCTGAGACGCTGCAGCTGTAGCCGGTGTTCGAGCACGCGGAGGAACTCGTAGGAGGCGGTCAGGTTAGCCGCGTCGTCGCGCGCGATGTAGCCGCGGGCGCCCAACGCCGCGAGCGCGTCGATGGTGGATGCCACGTGCAGGGATTCGTCGCCGCGGCCGTGCACCAGCTGCAGCAACTGCACCGCGAACTCGACGTCGCGCAACCCTCCAGTGCCGAGTTTGAGCTCGCGGTCGCGCACGTCGGCGGGCACCAGCTGCTCCACCCGGCGGCGCATGGCCTGCACGTCGGCGACGAAATCCGCACGCTCGCAGGCAGTCCACACCATCGGCATCATCGCGTCCATATACCGCGCACCCAGCTCCCGGTCCCCGGCCGCCGGCCGGGCTTTCAAAAGTGCCTGGAACTCCCAGGTTTTCGCCCACCGCCGGTAGTAGTTGATGTGCGACTCGCAGGTGCGGACCAATGGACCGTGGGCGCCTTCCGGGCGCAGCCCGGCGTCGACCGTGAAGAAGGCTTCCGAGGCCACCCGCATCGTCTCACCGGCTATCCGGTTGGTCAGCGCGCCGGCGTCCTCGCCGACGAAGATCACGTCGACGTCGCTGACGTAGTTCAGTTCCCGGGCACCGCATTTGCCCATCGCGATGACCGCCAGCCGTGGCGACGGATTAGCACCACCACACACCCTCGCCCGAGCCACCTCCAGTGCCGCCCCAAGCGCCGCGTCGGCCAGGTCGGACAGGTGTGCCCCGACCGCGGCGAACGGCAGCACCGGCTCATCCTCGACGGTCGGCGCCAGATCGAGCGCGGCCAGCACCAGCAGGCGGTCGCGGTAGAGCACCCGCAGCCGGTCGGTGTCGACCGGGCCCTCGACGTTTGCAAGTCCCTCGGCACAGTCGGCGAACATGCGCCGCAGCCGCTCGGCCGAAGGAAGCGTTATCGTGCCGTCCCGGCCGGCCAACAGTTTCCACGACTCCGGGTGGGCGACCACGTGGTCACCGAGTGCCACCGACGAGCCGAGCACCGCAAACAACCGGCCGCGCAGGCTGCGGTCGGTGAGCAGCGCCCCGCACAGCTCGTCCCACCCGGAACCCAGCGCCTCGGCCAGCCTGACCAGGCAGCGCAGTGCCACATCGGCATTCGGCGCGCGCGACAGCGACCACAGCAGCTCGACGTGGGCCGGGTTGGCCGTGTCGTCGTACCAACCGAGTTTCGTCAGGTCGGCGGTCGCGCGTGGGTCGACCAACCCGAGCCGGCCGGCACCGGGCAGCATCGGGCGCTGCCTGACGGAATCAGCGGGTTTGGCGGAATTGGCGGGATTGGCGGGATTAGCCACGCTAGGACCGACGGTTACAGCGAGAGATAATTCTGCAGCTCATACGGCGTCACCTGGCTGCGGTAATTCGACCACTCTCGCCGCTTGTTTCGCAGGAAGAAGTCAAAGACCTGTTCCCCCAACGCTTCTGCGACCAGCTCGGAGTTCTCCATCGCACTGAGCGCCCGGTCCAGGCTGCCGGGCAGTTCGCGGTAGCCCATGGCCTGGCGTTCTGCCGGTGTCAGTTCCCACACGTTGTCTTCGGCCTGCGGCCCCAGCTGGTAACCCTTCTCCACTCCGCGCAGTCCGGCGGCCAGCAGCACCGCGAACGTCAGGTAGGGGTTGCAGGCCGAGTCGGGGCTGCGCACCTCGATGCGGCGTGACGACGTCTTGTGCGGGCTGTACATCGGCACCCGGACCAGCGCCGACCGGTTGGACGCCCCCCAGGACGCGGCGGTCGGCGCCTCACCGCCGTGGATGAGCCGCTTGTAGGAGTTGACCCACTGGTTGGTGACCGCGCTGATCTCGCAGGCGTGCTCGAGAATCCCGGCGATGAACGACTTGCCGGTGTGGGAGAGCTGCAACGGGTCGTCGGGACTGTGGAAGGCGTTGACCTCGCCCTCGAACAGGCTCATGTGAGTGTGCATCGCCGAGCCGGGGTGCTGACTGAACGGTTTGGGCATGAACGACGCCCGCACCCCTTCGTCGAGCGCGACCTCTTTGATGACGTAGCGGAAGGTCATCACGTTGTCGGCCATCGACAGCGCGTCGGCGTAGCGCAGGTCGATCTCCTGCTGGCCGGGCGCGTTTTCG
>NZ_JBYCLE010000538.1:0-1057 GCF_057473765.1 Mycobacterium sp. TH-M106
AACGCATACGTCGGCAAAACCACCCGCTGAGCCGGTAAGTGATCAAACACCGCCGGCCAATTAACCCCCACCCCCGCAACGAACAACTGGCCCGCGGCGCCCATCATCGAGGCCGCTTCGGGTCGGTCCTTTACCAGCACCGGCACGATCACCGCCGTAGCCGACGACAGTGACTGCTCGATCAAGGATGTCAAGCCACCCCCGGGGCCTACCTCGATAAATCGGGTAGCTCCCATCGACTCCAACGACTGCACACTGTCGGCAAAACGTACTGGTCGGCGGATGTGGTCAACCCAGTACTGCGCCGACCCAAAATCGGGCCCAGTCAGTTCGGACGTCACATTCGACACCACCTGAATCCGTGCGGGATTCACAGTGATGTCGGAGACGATGCGCGCGAATTCATCGAGCATCGGCTCCATCAACGGTGAATGAAACGCGTGCGACACCGCCAACCGGTGCACCCGCCGGCCCTGCTGGGTCAACCGATCCGCAACATCGGCCACTGCTATCTCTGCACCAGAAATCACCACCGATCCCGGCGCATTAATCGCTGCAATACCCACCCCATCAGCCAGCAACGGCAGCACTTCGTCCTCACGGGCAGCTACTGCAACCATCACCCCGCCTTCTGGCAACGCCTGCATCAATTTGCCCCGGGCCGCCACCACCACTGCGGCGTCTTCAAGACTCAACACCCCGACCACGTATGCCGCGGTGATCTCGCCCACTGAGTGACCTATCACGAACTCCGGGCCAATACCCCAGTGCCCCAACAACGCAAACAGCGCCGCTTCCACGGCAAACAACGCCGGCTGGGCGAACTCTGTGCTATTGAGCAGGCCCTGGTCGTCACCCCACATCACTTGGCGTAACGGCAAGCGCAGATGCCGATCCAACTCATCGGCCACCACGTCAAACGCCTCAGCGAACACCGGGAACTGCTCATAAAGTCCTGCCCCCATGCCCACCCATTGCGAACCCTGTCCGGGAAACACCAACACGGTCTTACCGCCCGAGGTAGCCCGACCTGTCACCACGCCCGCACCCGGGCGAC
>NZ_JBYCLE010000539.1:0-1288 GCF_057473765.1 Mycobacterium sp. TH-M106
TCGGCGGTGTAATCGGGTCCGAGGTAGGCGCCGTGGCCGAGCACCGACCCGTACTCCATCAGTCCGCGGGCCTGGTAGATCTCCTGGCCCCGGGTGATGTCGGCACCGGTGAACAACAGTTGGCCAGATTCGCTGACGACCTTGTCCGGCAGCGGCATGGACGCCGAGTAGGTGCGATAGGCCAGAATGCCCATCACCAGAAAGCCGAAGATCATGACCAGGGCGACGCCCTGAATCCATCCTTTCCCGACCAACGGCTGCGGCGATGACTGATCGGTAGCTGATGACTGTGCCGGTTGTGCTGCCATGGCGAGGACTTCTTTCGCGAGTGGTGATCTATCGGCTCGTATGCGGAACGCGACGGAATTACGGTACTCGGATTGGCGTTCGATGAGAACCACCAGTGGTTGTCCGGGCGTCGATATCGCTGCCTCAAAAGGGTTTCAGGCCGTGGTGACAAACGTTTCGGCATAAATCTGTCCGCGCGGCACACCGGCTGCGGTGAGCACGGCGTAGGCGGCCTCGATCATGGGCGGCGGTCCGCACACGTAGACGTCGGGGCTTTCGCCGAGCAGATACAACTCGGCCGCAGCGAGATCGACCGGATCCCCGGTGGTGCCCGGCCACCGGGGATCTGGGTGCCAGACCACGGTGTCGGCCCGAAAGTCGGGCATCGCGTCGGCGAGTTCCCGGAGTTCGTCTTCGGCGAAGATGTCGGTGTGGTGGGTGAGACCGAAGAACAGACGTGTGTGCTGGGGGTCGCCCCACTCGGCCATCCGGCGCAGCATCGACAGTATCGGCGATAATCCGGTGCCGCCGGCGAGGAACCAGCGGGGCCGAAGTCCGTTCTCGGTCAGCGTGAATGACCCTTGCGGACCGGAGACGGTGAGCACATCGCCCAATGCTGCCTTCTGCGTGAGATAGGTCGACATCAGCCCGCCGGGCAACAGCCGAATATAGAAGTCCAGCTCGCCGTCCCAGTTGGCGACGTTGGCCGGCGAGTAGGCGCGCCGGGCGTCGCAGCCCGGGACGGTGAGTCGCACGAACTGACCTGAGTCGAAATCCGCCGACGATGGACCGTCGGGTCCGGCCGACAGTACGACTTTCACGTGCATCACGGCGTTGCCGACCCGTTCCAAGCCGGTGATCCGGGCCTGATGCTGTGTCGGCGGTGCGACCACGATCTCGTCCCGGTCATAGGGCAGATCGATCCTGCAGTCGCCACGGGGGAAGCTGCGGCACAACAGGATCCCGTTCTCGCTCTCGGGGACTTCGAGGACACCCGGGT
>NZ_JBYCLE010000540.1:0-1398 GCF_057473765.1 Mycobacterium sp. TH-M106
CACCGCCGACTGGCCCGGTGGTTGGTGGCTGGACCCGGTGATCGGGCTGGGGGTGGCCGGGGCCGCGGTGTGGCAGGGCTTCCGGTCGTGGCGCGGCGAGGGGTGCGGCTGCTGACGACGTGTGCCACCATGTGATACGTCGTGTTACGGTAGCGGGGTGGCCGATCACTACACGCTGCGGCTGGCTGCGGGCGTGCGGCAGCGACTCACGGAACGGGCGCATCACGCCCATCTGCCTGAGCGCACCCTCGCGCAGCGCTACGTCGAGGAAGGCCTGCGTCATGATGCGCATCCACTGATCCAGTTTCTCGATGGGCCGAGTGGGCGCCGGGCCAGCCTGGTTGGTCGTGGATTGGATGTCTGGGAGGTGATTGCCACGGTCCGCGACAACGCGGGGTCGGTCACCGAGGCCGCAGCCTACCTGAGGATCCCCGCCGGATTGGTGCAGGCGGCGGTCGCCTACTACGGCGAGTACCGCGACGAGATCGACGCGCAGATCGAGTTCAATGAGGCTGAATATCAGCGTGGCCGCGCGGCGGCCGTTGCTGGGGAGCAGGCTCTGCGCGGGTGAGGGCGCTGCTGGACGAGCAGCTCTCGCCGCAGATCGCCGTGTTGCTACGTGATGCCGGTTATGACGTCCTCGCTGTGGCTGATCGCGACGACCTGGTTGGCTGCAGCGACTGGATGGTCCTCGAGGTTGCCGGCAGCGAACGTCGTGCGTTGGTGACAAACAACATCAAGGACTTCCGCCCGCTCGCGGCCGAGTGGCTCGCGCAGGGCCGGACGCATCCGGGCCTGATCTTGTTGCCTTCGGCGCGCACCCGTACCCGCACCGCTGTTGCGGCCTTGGCCGCCGCAATCGAAGCCGTCCTTGCCGGCCACCCGGAAGGAATCGCCGGCAGCGAACGGTGGGTCGGCCCACTGACGTAGCGCTTGCGAGCGTCTCTGCAGGTCAATGAAGCCGGTAGCGGATCAGCCGGGAACTGTTGGCCACCACCGCAACCGACGACGCATTGTGCAAAACCGCGGCGAGCACCGGCGATAGGGCGCCTCCGGCGCCGATAACCAGCCCGGCGGCGTTGACCGCAATCGACATGCCGTAATTCTGCCGAATGACGTCGACTGCCCGGCTGCCCAGATCGCGGACGTCGAGCAGTCGCTGTAGGTCATCGTTGGCCAGCGCGACGTCGGCGGTCTCCACGGCCACGTCGGTGCCGGCCAGCCCCATGGCGATCCCGATGTCGGCCGCCGCCAGCGCGGGGGCGTCGTTGACGCCGTCGCCGACCATGCCGACCACGTAGCCGTTGCTTTGCAGCTCACGGACCACGTCCAGCTTGTCGTCGGGCAGCACTTCGGCGCGCCACTCGTCGATGCCGAGTTCGGCGGCGACCGCCGAGG
>NZ_JBYCLE010000541.1:0-3571 GCF_057473765.1 Mycobacterium sp. TH-M106
CGTGGCTGGACTCCACCCAGTCGTGCTCGCTCTCGGCACGCGACGGGTAGCCGGACAGTCCGCCTTTTTTGCGCAGGGTGTCGAAGTCGGGGCAGCGACCGGTCAGCATCTTGTGCACGTAGGCCTGATGCCCGATGTCGAAGAGGATCGGATCGTGCGGTGAGTCGAACACCCGGTGCAACGCCAGCGTCAACTCCACCACGCCGAGGTTGGGTCCCAGGTGCCCGCCGGTGGCAGCGACCTTGTGGATCAAGAACTCGCGGATCTCGCGAGCCAGTTGAGCCAGCTGCGGTTGAGAAAGGTGCTGCAGATCAGCGGGGCCGCGGATCCGTTCGAGCATCCAGTCAGTCTACGCACCGGCCACGCCAGCGACGATTCATCAGTTCCCGTCCGTCGGCCTGCGGCCGACGTATGGTCGTAGCATGCGGGCCGAGCAGATCGCCGAGGATTTTCCGGTGGTGGCCGTCGACTCCGACGCGCTGGACGCCGCCCTCCTGCTGGCCAAGTACCAGTTGCCCGGCATCGTGGTCACCGATACGTCCGGAAAACCGTACGCGGTGCTGCCGGCCTCCCAGGTGGTCCGGTTCATCGTGCCGGGCTACATACAGGACGACCCCGCGCTGGCCGGTGTGCTCAACGAGACGATGGCCGACCGCGCGGCGGAGAAACTGGGCGGCAAGACGGTTCGCGATCTGCTACCCGAGCACTTGCGCAACGTGCCCGCCGCCGACGCCGACGACACCATCATCGAGGTGGCCGCTACCATGGCGCGGCTGCGCAGCCCGCTGATCGCGGTGGTCCGCGACGGCGAACTGCACGGGGTGATCACCGCCTCACGCCTGCTGGCCGCGGCGCTCAAACGCTGACCGCTGCTGATAGCGTGACTTCCGGTGTGCCGGGAAGCCTGGTCGGCGTGAATTGTTCCGCTACCAGGAGTGCACCGTGGGCCCCGGCCGATGACCGTCATCGCGATCGCGGTGTTCGTCGTCGCCTACGCGTTTATCGCCGCCGACCGTGTCAACAAAACGCTGGTGGCACTGGCCGGTGCGGCAGCCGTGGCCGTCCTGCCGGTGATCAGCTCCGA
Organism: Mycobacterium sp. TH-M106; assembly: GCF_057473765.1. Lineage (NCBI taxonomy): Bacteria > Bacillati > Actinomycetota > Actinomycetes > Mycobacteriales > Mycobacteriaceae > Mycobacterium > Mycobacterium sp. TH-M106. The sequence continues at coordinate 1,085 of NZ_JBYCLE010000541.1, forward strand.
CGACATCTTCTACTCCCACGAGACCGGAATCGACTGGGACGTCATCTTTTTGCTGTTCGGCATGATGATCATCGTCAGTGTGCTGCGCCAAACCGGGGTGTTCGAATACGTCGCGATCTGGTCGGCCAAACGCGCGGGCGGCTCCCCCCTGCGGATCATGATCCTGCTGGTGCTGGTCACCGCGTTCGGCTCCGCCCTGTTGGACAACGTCACCACGGTGCTGCTGATCGCCCCGGTCACCCTGCTGGTCTGCGACCGGCTGGCGATCAACCCGGCGCCGTTTTTGATGGCCGAAGCGCTCGCGTCGAACGTCGGCGGTGCGGCGACGCTGGTCGGCGACCCGCCCAACATCATCATCGCCAGCCGGGCGGGCCTGACCTTCAATGCCTTCCTGATCCACCTGGCGCCGTTGGTGATCATCGTGATGGCCGTCGTCGTCGTGCTGCTGCCGCACTTGTTCCCGGGTGCGTTCGCCGTCGACCCCGAACGCGCAGCCGATGTCATGTCGCTGCAGGAAGGCGAGGCCATCCGCGACCGCAAGCTCCTGATCAAGTGTGGCGTGGTGCTGGCGGCGGTCTTCACAGCGTTCGTCGCCCACGCACCGCTGCACCTGGAGCCGTCCACGGTGGCGCTGCTCGGCGCCGGCGTCTTGATCGTGATCTCCAAGCTGCGGCGGTCGGATTACCTGGCCGGCATCGACTGGGACACCCTGTTGTTCTTCGCTGGCCTGTTCATCATGGTCGGCGCGCTGGTGAAGACCGGCGTCGTGAAGGAACTGGCGCGGCTGGCGACCACGGCGACCGGTGGTAACGCGCTGGTGGCGACGATGCTGATCGTGGCGGTGTCACTGGTGATCAGCGGCGTCGTCAACAACGTGCCCTACGCGGCGACGATGACACCCATCGTCGCCGAGTTGGCGTCGTCGATGCCCAACCTGCCCCACCCGGACGTGTTGTGGTGGGCGCTGGCGCTCGGCACCGACTTCGGCGGCAACCTCACCGCGGTAGGGGCCAGCGCCAACGTCATCGTGCTGGGAATCGCGGCACGCAGCGACAATCCGATCTCCTTCTGGGAGTTCACCCGCAAAGGCATGGTGGTCACCGCGATCTCCTGCGCGCTCTCGGCGCTGTACCTGTGGTTGCGGTACTTCGTCCTGGGCTGAATCGGAACCTGCTCCGCCTAACCGCCTCGCCGTCCCACCGATGTCACCCCGGCCCGTCCAGGAAGCCTCGCCGGGTGTCGCCCGGGGCCAAGTGTGGCTGCAGCGCCCTGCGCCGCTCCGACGAATTAAGCTGCCAGGGAACCGAAGTCACCATCACCCCCGGCATGAACAGCAGCCGGGTCTTGAGCCGCAACGCGCTTTGGTTGTGCAGCAGCTGCTCCCACCAGTGACCCACCACGTATTGCGGAATGAACACGGTGACCACGGTGCGCGGCGACTCCTTGCTGATCCGTTTGATGTAGTCCAGCACCGGCCGCGTGACCTCGCGGTACGGCGAGGCGATGACCTTGAGCGGCACCGCGATATCGCTGTCCTCCCAGTCACGGACCAGCTCCCGGGTTTCGGTGTCGTCGACGCTGACGGTGACGGCCTCCAGCGCATCGGGCCGGGTCGCCCGGGCGTAGGCCAGGGCCCGCCGGGTCGGCAGGTGCAACTTCGACACCAGCACCACGGCGTGATTGCGGCTGGGCAACACGGCCTGGTCCTCTTCGACGGCGGCCTGCTCGGCCAGCTCCCGGCTGACCGCCTGGTAGTGCCGGCGGATCAGCTTCATCAACACGAACAGCGCTGACATGGCCACGATGGCAATCCACGCGCCCGCGGCGAACTTGGTGACGACAACGACGATCAGCACGGTGGCGGTGGAGATGAAACCGATGGTGTTGACCACCCGCGAATGCACCATGGTGCGGCGGGCCTGCGGATTGTTTTCGGTGCGCAGCAACCGGTTCCAGTGCCGGACCATGCCGATCTGGCTCAGCGTGAACGAGACGAACACACCGACGATGTAGAGCTGAATCAGCGGGGTGACCTCGGCACTGAACGCCACGATGAACGAGATCGCGACCACCGCCAAGAAGATGATCCCGTTGGAGAACGCCAGCCGATCACCACGGGTATGCAATTGGCGCGGCAGATAAGAATCCTGGGCCAGGATCGACCCCAGCACCGGGAACCCGTTGAACGCGGTGTTGGCGGCCAGCGCCAGGATCAACGCGGTGACCCCGGCGATGACCCACAAGCCGGGGGGGAAGCCACGGAACACCGTCTCGGCCAACTGGGCGACCACGGTCTTCTGCTGGTAGTCCGCCGGCGCTCCGATCAGCTGGTCGGCCGGTCGGTCGGCGACCTTCACCCCGGTCTTGGCGGCCAGCACGATGATGCCCAGCAGCAACGTCACCGCGATCACACCGAGCATCAACAAGGTGGTGGCGGCGTTGCGCGACTTCGGTTTACGAAACGCCGGCACCCCGTTGCTGATCGCC
>NZ_JBYCLE010000542.1:0-1916 GCF_057473765.1 Mycobacterium sp. TH-M106
AGCATTCCTTCGCTGTTGGCCGGGCCCATCAGCTGCACGCCGATCGGCAGCCCGTCGGAGGTGAACCCGGCCGGCACGTTGATCGACGGCCAGCCCAGCAGGTTCCACGGCCAGGTCACCGGGCAGGCGGCGATCATCGTGCGGTCGGTGCCCCAGCTGCCCAGCCGGTCGAAGGCATCGACCGGCGGCGGCGGCTGGGCGGTGGTGGGCGCCAGCACCACATCGACGATGCGGAAGATCGAGCCGACCCGGCGCTGGTCCTTGGCCTCGTGGGCGCGGGCGTTGCGCAGTATCGCCTGCGACAGGAACCGGCCGGTGCGCATGTTGGCCACCGTGCGTGGATCCCAGTCGACATTATTTGCCGGGTCGCCGAGCCGCGTTGCCCAGTCCAGCAGCCCCGAGGTGGACCGGGACAGAAAGTTCCACGATATCCGCAGTCCGTAGTCGGGGTTGCCGGCCACGACGTTGTGGCCAAGCAGCTCAAGCTGTTTGGCGACGGTGCGCAGCGCGGCGGCGATCTCCGGGTGTAGTCGGGCCCGGAAGCCGGTGAACGGGAATCGGGTGGACATCGCGATCCGCAGCTCGCCCGGTGCCCGACCGACGTAGTCGGATACCGTGATCGGCGGCGGTCGGTGCCGGTCGCCGTCGACGTTGCCGGAGACAGCGTCGAGCACCAGCGCCGCGTCGGCCACGGTGCGGGCCAGCACGCCGTTGACGGTGATCCCGTTGAACGCTTCCGGCAGCGGCCAGGTGGAGATGCGGCCGCGCTGCGGTTTGATGCCGACCAGATGCGTCCACGCAGCGGGGATGCGCACACTACCGGCCCCGTCGGAGCCGATCGCTGCGGTGACCAGGCCCGCAGCCACCGCGGCGGCGCTGCCGCCCGACGAGCCGCCGGGGGTGCGCCCGGGCGACCACGGGTTGCGGGTGTGCCCGAAGCCGGGGCCGCTGGTGAACGGCCACTGGCCCAGCTCGCAGGTGTTGGTCTTGCCGACGATCACTGCGCCCGCCGCCTTCAACCGGCGCACCACCTCGGCGTCGGCGGCGGCCGGAGCGACCAGCCCGGTGGTGCCGAAATAGGTCGGCACCCCGGCGAAGTCGACGTCGTCCTTGATCGCGATAGGCACGCCCAGCAGCGGCGCAGTGCTCCCGGCGGCCCGACGTTTGTCGGCTTCGGCGGCGTCGGCCAGCGCCGATTCGGCGAGCACCACCCGGAACGCGTTCAGCGTCGACTGGCTGGCGTTGATGGCGCTCAGCGAGCGACGGACCAGCTCCTCGGAGGTCACCGCGCCGTTGGCCAGCTGGTAGAGCTGGTCGGTCAGGGTGGGTAAGCGAGGGGCGGTGGAGGCGGGCGGGGGCGTCATCGCCGCTAAGACTATCGGCACGCCGACGACGTCCCCGGAACGTCACGGCGCGGTGCGACACTGATCCGATGCGGCTGTACCGGGACCGGGCGGTGGTGTGCCGCCAGCACAAGCTCGGCGAAGCCGACCGGATCATCACCTTGCTCACCCGCGACCACGGGCTGGTCCGCGCGGTGGCCAAGGGGGTGCGCCGCACCCGCAGCAGGTTCGGCGCCCGCCTGGAGCCGTTCGCCCACGTCGACGTGCAGCTGCATGCCGGCCGCAACCTCGACATCGTCACCCAGGCGGTCTCGCTGGACGCCTTCGCCGCCGGCATCGTCAGCGACTACGGCCGCTACACCTGCGCCTGCGCGATGCTGGAGACCGCCGAACGCCTGGCCGGTGCGGAGCGGGCGCCGGCGCCGGCGCTGCACCGGCTGACGGTGGGCGCACTGCGGGCGGTGGTCGACGGACGCCGGCCCCGCGAGCTGGTGCTGGACGCCTATCTGCTGCGCGCCATGGGGGTGGCCGGGTGGGCGCCGGCGCTGACCGAGTGTGCCCGTTGCGCCACCC
>NZ_JBYCLE010000543.1:0-5780 GCF_057473765.1 Mycobacterium sp. TH-M106
AACCTCTCAGGCCCGAAGGACCGCGCGAAGACGACGATGCCTCTGGAAAGCGGTGGCGACCGGCAGCGGTCTTCACCCGCCGATGGGGAAAGGCCACGTGCGGCTCTGGCTGCAGCGGCTGAAACTCTCAGGCGCCCGGTGCACGGGTGAAGACAGAGGGGGAGGACCCGCCAGGGTGTGCGGGGTCCTGCCCCTGCAGCCCGTGCTGCCGATGTCAGGAGTTTCGCCGATGTCCGACCCCACTCAAGCCCGCCTCAGCTTTGCCGACCGGCACATCGGCCCGGACCACCGCGACATCGCCACGATGCTCACCGTCATCGGGGTCGATTCGCTTGACGACCTGGCCGCCAAGGCGGTCCCGGCGGGCATCCTCGACCCGCTGACCGGCACGGGGGCGGCTCCCGGGTTGGACCGGCTGCCGCCAGCCGCCAGCGAGGCCGAGACGCTGGCCGAGTTGCGCACGCTGGCCGACGCCAACACCGTCGCGGTGTCGATGATCGGCCAGGGTTACTACGACACCTTCACCCCGCCGGTGTTGCTGCGCAACGTCATGGAAAACCCAGCCTGGTACACCGCCTACACCCCGTATCAACCGGAGATCAGCCAGGGCCGGCTGGAGGCGCTGCTGAATTTCCAAACCTTGGTCGCCGACCTGACCGGCCTCGAGGTGGCCAACGCCTCGATGCTCGACGAGGGCACCGCCGCCGCCGAGGCAATGACGCTGATGCATCGCGCGGTGCGCGGAGAACGGGCCGACCGGCTGGCCGTCGACGTCGACGTGTTCACCCAGACCGCTGCGGTGCTGGCCACCCGCGCGGAGCCGCTGGGCATCGAGATCGTCACCGCAGATTTGACCAACGGGCTGCCGGAGGGCGAGTTCTTCGGCGTCATCGCCCAGCTGCCGGGGGCCAGCGGGCGGGTCACCGACTGGTCCGCGCTGGTCGAGCAGGCGCACGACCACGGCGCGCTGGCGGCGATCGGCGCCGATCCGCTGGCGCTGACGCTCATCACCCCACCCGGGGAGATCGGCGCCGACGTCGCATTCGGCAGCACCCAGCGATTCGGCGTGCCGATGGGGTTCGGCGGTCCGCACGCCGGGTACCTCGCGGTGCACGACCGCCACGCGCGCCAGCTGCCCGGCCGGCTGGTCGGGGTATCTCGTGACGCGGAGGGGTCGCCCGCCTTCCGGCTGGCGCTGCAGACCCGTGAACAGCACATCCGCCGGGACAAGGCGACATCGAACATCTGCACCGCGCAGGTGTTGCTGGCGGTGATGGCTGCGATGTACGCCAGCTACCACGGCGCCGACGGGCTGGCCGCGATTGCCCGCCGGGTGCACGCTCATGCCGGAAAGATCGCCGCCGCGTTGGGCGATGCGCTGGTGCACGACACCTACTTCGACACGGTGCTGGCCCGGGTTCCCGGGCGCGCCGACCAGGTGATCGCCGCGGCCAAGGCGGGCGGCATCAACCTGTGGCGGGTCGACGGCGACCACGTCTCGGTGTCCTGCGACGAGACCACCACCGACGCGCACGTGGCAGCGGTGCTGGAGGCTTTCGGCGTCACGGCCGCCGAACCGGTGTGCGCGGGAATCGTCACCCGCACCTCGAAGTTTCTGAGTCAACCCGCCTTCACCGACCACCGCACCGAGACAGCGATGATGCGGTATCTGCGCACCCTGGCCGACAAGGATATTGCGTTGGACCGCAGCATGATTCCGCTGGGCTCGTGCACCATGAAACTCAACGCCGCCGCCGAGATGGAGCCGATCACCTGGCCGGAGTTCGCTCGCCAGCATCCGTTCGCGCCGGCCGGCGACACACCGGGTCTGCGGCGGCTCATCGGTGAACTGGAAAGCTGGCTGACCGCGCTGACGGGCTACGACGCCTGCTCGCTGCAGCCCAACGCAGGCTCGCAGGGCGAGTATGCCGGGCTGCTGGCGATTCATGCCTACCACGCCAGCCGCGGGGAAGGCCACCGCGACGTCTGCCTGATCCCGGCCAGCGCGCACGGCACCAACGCCGCGTCGGCGGCGCTGGCGGGGATGCGGGTGGCCGTGGTGGCTTGCCGGGAGAACGGGGACGTCGACCTCGACGACCTGCACGCCAAGCTCGGTGAGCATGCTGGCCGACTGGCGGCGCTGATGATCACCTACCCGTCTACCCACGGTGTCTACGAGCAGGACATCGCCGAGATCTGCGCGACTACCCACGATGCCGGCGGCCAGGTCTACGTCGACGGCGCCAACCTCAACGCCCTGGTGGGCCTGGCCCGGCCGGGCAGGTTCGGCGGCGACGTCAGCCACCTGAATCTGCACAAGACGTTCTGCATTCCCCACGGCGGAGGTGGGCCCGGCGTCGGACCGCTGGTGGCGTGCGCCCACCTGGCGCCGTTTCTGCCGGGCCACCCGCTGGCCCCGGAATTGCCGGCCGGGCGGCCGGTGTCGTCGGCGCCGTACGGCTCGGCGTCGATACTGCCGATCACCTGGGCCTACCTGAAGATGATGGGCCCCGCCGGGCTGCGGCGAGCCTCGCTGACCGCGATCGCGTCGGCCAACTACATCGCCCGCCGGCTCGACGAGTACTACCCGGTGCTCTACACCGGTGCGAACGGCATGGTTGCCCACGAATGCATCCTCGATCTACGCGGCATCACCAAGACGACCGGGGTGACCGTCGACGATGTCGCAAAAAGGCTGGCGGACTACGGCTTTCACGCTCCGACGATGAGCTTCCCGGTGGCCGGCACGCTGATGGTGGAACCGACCGAGAGCGAAAGCCTCGCCGAGGTTGACGCGTTCTGCGCGGCGATGATCGCCATCCGCGGCGAAATCGACCGGGTCGGCGCTGGAGTGTGGCCAGCAGACGACAACCCGTTGCGCGCCGCGCCGCACACCGCCGCGTGCCTGCTGGCGGACAAGTGGGACCACCCCTACACCCGCGAAGAGGCGGCCTACCCACTGGGCACGGCATTCCGGCCCAAGGTGTGGCCGGCGGTGCGGCGCATAGACGGCGCCTACGGCGACCGCAACCTGGTCTGCTCGTGCCCGCCGGTGCAGGACCTGCCCTGAGGTTCCCTGGGGCAGCTATGGTCAGCTCAGCAGTGTGCTCAGCGCGGTAGCCAGCTCCGGCGAGTTCGACCTGGCGACATTGAGGTAGCTGCCGCCGCTGAGTCGGGCGACGGCCTGCCACGTCGACTGGTCGGGGTCGTCGCCGAAGTCGACGACGTTGACGGCGACGGGACGCTGCGGGTCGACGGCCTGGCGGATGAAGTCCTGCAGCCCGGTAGCGCTCAGCGTCTGGTCGGTGTGCGGTCCCGAGGTCAGCACCAGCACGGAATTACTCTGGCCGGCAAGGTAATTGGCTAGTGCCTGGTTGTAGACCAGCCGCAGCGTCGTGAACGACACCGCACCGCCGGACGTCGAGCTCAGGTCGTTCAGTTGGGTGACCAGCGCGGCGGTGCGGGGCTCTCCGTCGACCGGGTCTGCCAGCGGGCCGGTGGAGACCACCGAGCGGCCCTCGGTGCCGTCGAAGGTCCACAGCCCCACCGCGGCGTTCGACGGCATGGCCTGGATTTGCCGCTCCAGCGCGGCAACGACGTTGGTCAGCCGGGTGTCGCCGCCTTCGCTGGTGGTCATCGACTGGTCCAGCATGATGGTGACGGCGGCGGTGGTGGCTGGGGCGGCCAGCACGCTGGCCAGCGTGGTGCGCAGCGCGTCGTCGCTCACCGACAGTGTTGCGGGCAACGACGCGAAACTGGTGACGTCACTGCTCGGCGGTGCGATGCCCTCGACCCGGAACCCGGCTTTGGCCAACTCCGCCAGCTGGTCTGGCTTGCGGACGAAGTGGGCGAACTCGCTGGCGGCGCTGATCTGCTCCGGCGACAGCCACGCTCCGCTGAGCAACACCGTCGGGTAGTCGGCGATCGCAGCCGGACCCGGCGGCAGCCACGAACTCAGCGTGCCGGCGGCGTCGGCCACCGACTCGCCGCGGGAGAACACCTGTTGTTCGGTGGTGACCACCGCATGCACCGGCGCGGTCGCCGGGTCAGCCGGCCGTAGCAGCGTGTTCATCGCCTCGGCCAACGAACTGTCCGCCAACTTGGGCTGCGCGTCGACCAGGGTGCGCAACGGCGGGATGCCGGCGCTGGCCGGCGCCCCGGGCGGTGTGGACGCCGACGCGACCGCCTCGGCGGCCAGAAACGCCGCGTCGGCGTTGCCACCGACCGGCAGCGCCAGCCGCAGCGACCCCCAGCCGGGTAGGTGTACCCCAGCCAACGCGTCGTCATTGCTCTGCAGGGTCGGCAATGTCGCCCAATTTTGCCGCGCTAGCGCGGTTTTGAGTTCGGGTCGCACAGCGAGCAGCACCGGGGAGCTGACCAGGGAGCGGCTGTCACTGATGATCTGCTGGCCGGCGGCGGCCTGTAGCCGCACCGCCGAGACGGAGCTGCCCGGGATCCACAACGCCGGCCGTTCACCCAGCTGGGCCGGCCAGTCGCCGATGAAGCCGCCGACGACGGCACCCGAGTCCGCGGGCGTGACCTGCACCGACACGCAGCGGTCACCGATGGGCTTGGCCGACTTGTTGAACGGGCGGGCGAACTCGCCGATGTAGTCGGCGATCGACGGGTCCGCGACGACGGCAACGGTCAGCTGGCCGGCTATGCAGCGCCCGGCGGCGCTGCTGGAGCGGTGCGACAGCGAGGTGCCGAAGAAACGCCACAGGATCACCGTGCCCACCACCACGATCACCGCAACCAGGGCGGCGATCACGCCGGTGCTGACACCGCGCCGCCCGGCTTCGGTGCGGTGGCCGCCCCGCGACTCGCTGCGATGACTGGCCGGCGCCGGCGCCTCCCGGGTGTCGCCGGTGTCGCCGGCATGGCGGCCGCTGTCGATTTCCAGGGTTTCCGGGGTTTCCGGGGTTTCCGGAGAGTAATCGGAGAAGTCATCCGGCCCGCGCATGCTGTGCCTACCCATGGCGGTGGGTGTGTCGGTTAGTGGCCAGCATCGTCACCGGCTTGACCCGCTAGGGAAGCCTTGACCTCACGACGGGCTCGATGCAGGATCGGCTCGGTGTAGCCGTTGGGTTGCGCGGTCCCGGACAAGATCAGCTCCTGTGCGGCGGCGAATGCGATGCTGCTCTCGACATCGGGTGCCATCGGCCGATAATTCGGATCGCCGGCGTTCTGCCGGTCCACCACCGGCGCCATCCGCTCCAGGCTGGAGCGCACATCCTCGGCGGTGATCACCCCGTGGTGCAGCCAGTTGGCCAGTAGCTGCGAGGAGATCCGCAGGGTGGCACGGTCTTCCATCAGTGCCACGTCGTGAATGTCGGGCACCTTCGAGCAGCCCACACCCTGGTCGACCCAGCGCACCACGTAGCCGAGGATCGACTGACAGTTGTTGTCGACCTCCTCGCGGATCTCCTCCGGCGCCCAGGCCAGCTCCCCGGAGAGCGGAATGGTCAACAGCTGTTGCAGCGTGGTGCGGGTCTTGCCGGCGAGCTCGTGCTGCACCGCGAACACGTCGACCTGGTGGTAGTGCATCGCGTGCAGGGTGGCGGCGGTCGGCGACGGCACCCAGGCGGTGCTGGCACCAGCACGCGGGTGGGCGATCTTCTGGGAGACCATGTCGGCCATCAGGTCGGTCATGGTCCACATGCCCTTGCCGATCTGAGCGTGGCCGGTCAGGCCGGTCGCCAGGCCGACGTCGACGTTGGCGTCCTCGTAGGCCAGGATCCACGGCTGGGTCTTCATGGCGGCCTTGCGCACCATCGGCC
>NZ_JBYCLE010000544.1:0-1701 GCF_057473765.1 Mycobacterium sp. TH-M106
GTCGGCCAACTGGCGCTGCGCGACGTTCGCATCCAGGCGGTTCAGAACGGGGATTTCCTGCCGCCCGGGCAAACTGTCGATCTGGTGTTCGTCGCCACCAACCAGTCCACCGACACCGACGACGAACTGACCGCCATCAGCACCGATGTCGGCGCGGTTTCGGTGACCGGCGGCAAGAAACTGCCGGTCGGCGGCGCTCTCGTCGTCGGCACCTCTGCGGACGGCGACCTCGCACCGCTGCAGGTGCTCAAGGAACTGCGCGGCGTCGAGCATGTGGACGCGGCTGTGGCCACGGTGGCGCTGGACAAGCCGATCAGCAACGGTCTCACCTATGACTTCACCTTCGATTTCAAGGAGGCAGGACCGATCACCCTGGCGGTGCCGATCTCGGCCGGCGTGACTCCCCGGCTGACCGCGGCCCAGTCTCGCGGCTGACCGTCGCTGTCGGACCTGCCGGTTACCGTCATCGGGTGGCCAAGGCTCGTTCCTTCTATCGGTGCTCGCAGTGCCGGCACACCACAGCCAAGTGGTTGGGCCGCTGCCCGGCGTGCGGCAGTTGGGGCCTGATCGATGAAGTCGGTGAGATAGCCGGCGCCGGTCTATCTGCGATCACCCCGGCTCGACGGGCGGTTCCCATCAACTCCATCGAACCCGGCCGCGCCCACCCCCGGCCGACCGGTGTCGCCGAACTCGACCGCGTGCTCGGCGGGGGGGTGGTGCCCGGCTCGGTCACGCTGCTTGCGGGAGATCCCGGGGTCGGCAAGTCCACGCTGCTGCTTGAGGTCGCCTACCGCTGGGCAGAAGCCGGGCGGCGTGCACTATACGTCTCCGGTGAAGAGTCCGGCGGCCAGATCCGGTTGCGTGCCGAGCGAACCGGATGCAGCCACGACGAGATCTACCTGGCGGCAGAATCCGACCTCCGGACCGTGCTGGGCCACATCGAGGAGGTGCGCCCGACGCTGATTGCGGTGGATTCAGTGCAGACGCTATCGACCGCCGATGCCGACGGTGTCGCCGGTGGCGTCACGCAGGTGCGTGCGGTGACCGCCGCGTTGACTGCGACGGCCAGGGCTACCGGTGCGGCGCTGCTTCTCGTCGGCCATGTCACCAAGGACGGTGCGATCGCCGGGCCGCGCTCGCTGGAGCACCTCGTCGACGTGGTCCTGCACTTCGACGGCGACCGCAACACGGTGTTGCGGATGGTGCGTGGCATCAAGAACCGATTCGGCACCACCGACGAAGTGGGCTGCTTTCTGTTGCATGACACCGGAATCGAGGGAGTCACCGACCCGTCCGGGTTATTCCTGGATCGGCGGCCGGAACCGGTTCCTGGCACCGCGATCACCATGACGCTGGACGGTCGGCGGCCGCTGGCCGGGGAGGTCCAAGCGTTGCTGGCCAAGCCGGCAGGCGGGTCGCCGCGGCGGGCGGTCAGCGGCATCGACCACGCGCGCGCCGCCATGATCACCGCCGTACTCGACAAACACGCCGCGCTGCCCGTCGCGGCCAACGACATCTATTTGTCCACTGTCGGCGGCATGCGGCTGACCGATCCGTCGTCGGACCTGGCGGTAGCGATCGCGCTGGCCTCGGCTTGCACGGACCTACCGCTGCCCACCACCACGGTGGTGATCGGCGAGGTTGGCCTGGCGGGTGACCTGCGCCCGGTGATCGGGATGGACCGTCGGCTGGCCGAGGCGG
>NZ_JBYCLE010000545.1:0-1050 GCF_057473765.1 Mycobacterium sp. TH-M106
GCCGCCGCGGCCGCCATCAACGGCCCCGACCCCGCACCGGCATACATCCGAGCCGAGTTCACCTCCGGCGGCAACGCCGCAAAATCCACCACACTCACGGCCGGAGCGCCTCCCCCATCAAACGGGTTGCCGCATCACACTCCATCACCATTTCGGCGATCTCCTCGCGCAACCGGTTGAACTCCTCGCGTTCGCGTTCGGTCAATGCGCTGGCAATGCCTGACCTACCCTCCGAGCCAGGGGTGTCGTCGTGGCCTCCCGGTTCCCCCGGCATTCCTACCCCCACCCCGGCGGCGCCCGCGCCGGTATTTTTCGGTGTGTTGACGACGCTGCCCATCACGGCGGGCATGCCGCCCATGCCTGCCATGCCCGGTACGGCCAACCCCGCCTGCGGCAACGCCGCCGAGCCAGCGGCCGGTAACACGGTGGCGGCGAGCCGGACCTCCGGAGCCGTTGGGGTCACGGAGCCCCAAGACTGCGGCACCGAAAGCCCCCCCATCGACGCGGCCCGACCCAGACCCGCCGACATTGCCGCACCGCCCCGGCCAGCCAAGCCCCCCGGGCCCCCCGAACCCGCTAAACTCGACGCACCCAGCGCCGACTCCGAACCCACCAGTGTCGACCTCAACGCACCTTCAGGCATCCCATGAGCCGACATCGTTGACGCATACGGTGCAAACGACAGCGCCCCGTACATCAGCGGGCCTACCAAACTTTCCAGCCCAATAGCGGTGAACTCTGGCCCCGTGAACATGATGAGGGGCAGACCGCCTAACCCGCTGAGATCGTTCGTTTGCAAGAACAGCGGGCTGTCCAAAAGCTGCAACGGCAGCTCGATCAGCGTTTCCAGGAGATCCGTGATGCTGGTTTTTCCGGTCGATTGAGCGGCAGCGGCGGACTGGGTGGCCGACGCGGCCGGGTTGGTGTCCTGCGGCGCGGGGGTGAACGGCGTCACCTTCGTGGCGGCCGCCGAGTTGGCGGTGTAGCTGTGCATCACCGTGGCGTCTTGGGTCCACATCTCGGCGTACTGCGCCTGCTTCGCCGCGATCG
>NZ_JBYCLE010000546.1:0-11430 GCF_057473765.1 Mycobacterium sp. TH-M106
GCCAGTTCGAGACCGCCAGCTGCGGTGCGCTGCTCGACGTGGAGCCGCTCGGCGAAGACTACGTGTTCGGCATGTGCCACACCATCGAGGACCCGACGTTCGATGCCACCGCAGTGGCAACCAACGTCCACGCGCAGTGCCGCCCGGTGCACCGGCCGCCCCGCGCCGCCGGCGACCGGGTGCCCCATTGTTGTTGGACGGTGCGAATCGATCCGTCCTACCCGGCGGTCGAACCGATACCCGCGCTGCATCAGCTGCGCCAAACCAGAGCCGCCACCTGGCAGCTCGACGACATCGACCCGTCTGAGCCCGGGTTGCGCGACTATGCGGGACCGCTGCTGTCCGACATCGACTTCGCGGCGTTCTCGCATTCGGCACTGGTCCGGCTGGCCGACGAGGTGTGTCTGCAGATGCACCTGCTCTACCTGTCGTTCGCGATAGCGGTCCGGGCCCGGGCGGGATCCGACGTGGCGAGGTCGGTGGGTACCCGTCAGCTGACCGGCCTGGCCGGCCTGGCCGCCGAAAGGATCCGCCGCGCGCTCAGGCTTTCGGATGGAATCGACAGCGCGCTACGGACTTTCGAGCTGCACCCGCTGCTCAACCCGATCGGGTATGTGCGGGCCGAGACGACCCGCGGACGGCTGGTCGTGCATCGGTCGCCAGCACACGACGACGGCGCCTGGATCGTGCTGTGCAGACCGCAATCGGTTAATCCGTTGCAGGCTATCGCTACCGCGGTGAGTCCGCATCTGAGCGTGACGATTGACGGCACGGACACCGATTGGACCGTTGAACTAAGCGAAACCGACGCTACCGCGACTGAACTTCCAGAGGTGTCGGTGACCAAGGTCAGCGGCGGCGCGACGTTCCAGTTCCGGCCCCGGGGCTCACTGCCGCTGACTGTGGTGTGATGGCTGATCCAAAGATGCCGTGGGGCAATCGGATCTGAGCTAAGCTGGCGATTTCACACTTGGCGATTGCCTTTGCGTCAAAACGATAACATCGTGGTTCCAACTTGAAACTCTCGGTACCGGTGGCCGTCTCGCGCGATTACCGTGGACGCGGTCGAGCCGTTGTCGAACCAAGGTAAGCACTTATGCGCCCTCCGCTGGGGTTGTCGATCGGGACCACCAACTTCGTCGCGGTAAGCGCCGGCGAACCACCGGTGACCCGCCGCTCGTCGCTGACCCTGCCTTTACAAGGACCGCCGCAACTCGGTTCACCGGCCGAACGCGCTGACGGCACGGAGACCGGCCTGGTCGTCAACGGTTTCGTCGAGTGCGTCGGAGACCAAACACCCCTGGTCGCGGCCGACGGCTCCACGTATCAGCCGGAGCGGTTGCTGGCCGACGCCATCGACGCAATGGTCGATGCCGCGGGTGCGGACATCTCCCAGCTGGCGATTGCCGTTCCGGCGCACTGGCCACCGATGGCCTGGCAGGCGCTACAGGAGACGCTGCACACCCGCGAGGGCCACTCGGTGCTCGGCGGACCGCCACTCCTGGTTTCAGATGCCGTCGCCGCGCTAACCGCACTGCATGCCGACCGTGGCGTCGCGTCACGCGGCGTGGTGGCGCTGCTGGACTTCGGCGGCGGCGGCACCAAGATCAGCCTGGCCGACGCCGCGTCCGGTTTCCAACCGATCGGCGAAACCGTATGCTACGAAGGCTTTTCCGGCAACCTCATGGACCAGGCAATCCTGAGCTACATAGTGGGTGGCGCCGACTCATGCGGTGACGTCGACCCGGGGGGCACCGCGACGGTCGGCGACCTGACCCAACTCACCGACGAGTGCCGGCAGGCCAAGGAGCGGCTGTCGGAGGAGACCGCGACCGAGCTGGTCGCCGAACTGCCCGGATACCGCGCCAGAATTGCGCTGACTCGAGCAGAATTCGACGACCTGATTCGGCGTCGACTCGATGGTGTCATCGTGGCACTGGAACTGCTGCTGCAGCGCAACAGGATTAACTGGCATGACCTCGCAGCGATCGCCACCGCCGGCGGTGGAGCCCGCATCCCGCTCATCACCGAACGGCTGTCGGCCGGGCACCAAGTGCCGATGGTCACCACAGAGCTGCCAGCGCTGGCCATGGCCGTCGGCGCGGCGCTGTGCGCGACCCGGGCCGGCCAGGAAGCCGCAGACCTCGCGGCAACACCTGCGACGGCGATGGCACCCGCGTCGGCCCACACTGGCGCGCCCGACCAGCCCGATCCGGCGCCCCATGACTTGGCCTGGTCGGAAGAGGAAGCCCGCGACGAACCGGTGCCGTTCATCGGCGAGCCCTACACCGCGCCACGAAACGGATCCGAGAAAGGCCGACGCCGCCATCGCGTACCGCAGCTGGTGTTTGGCCTTGGGGCGCTGGCGGCGATGGTCGGGGTTGGCGGCGTGGCCTACACCCTGACCAGTACCTCCCACGACATCGCTCCGGCCGAGCCCGCCGACAGTCCCACCGCAAAGGTGGCGCCACCGAGTGCCAAGCAGCCGCCGCCGGCTCAGGCCGCTGCACAGCCGGCCGCGGCCAGCCCGGCCGCACCGCCTGCGTCCCCACAGACGACGGCCGCTTCGCCGGCCACCACCACGGCACCACTGCAGACAACAACCACAACCACTGCGACCCCGACAACCACTGCGACCCCGACAACCACTGCGACCCCGACAACCCCGACAACCCCGGTGACTCCGGTGACTCCGGCGACCGCAACGCCGCCACCGAGCACCGGCACCGCCGCGACCGCCGTGCCGATGACCACGGCGTACCTGACGGTCCCGTTGATACCGATGCCGATTCCCATCCAGGTGCCAGCAGGCTAAGCGGCTCCGTCCCACCCGCGCGGTGCGGTTGCTGCCGCGGCATGGTTTCATTTCCCTTTGTGCCCGAGATGAACCGCCGCAGAGTCATGTTGATGATGGGTTTCGGCGCAGTGGCGGCCGTGACTCCGCTCCCCAAGGCCCGGGCCCAACCGGCACCGGCACCCCAAGCACCCCCCGGCGGGGCGACAACCGGGGGCTTCCTCTTCCACGACGAGTTCGACGGCCCGGCCGGTTCGGCCCCCGACCCGTCGAAGTGGACGGTGTCGAACCACCGGACGCCGATCAAGAACCCGGTGGGATATGACCGACCCGAGTTCTGGTATCAGTACCGCGACAGCCGCCAGAACGTGTTCCTCGACGGCCATTCCAACCTGGTGCTGCGCGCCACCCGAGACGGCACCACGTACCACGGCGGCCTCGTTCACGGCAATTGGCGGGGCGGTGTCGGCACCACCTGGGAGGCCCGGATAAAACTCAACTGCCTCACCGCCGGTTGCTGGCCCGGCTGGTGGCTGTCCAATGACGACGCGGGCCGCGAAGGCGAAGTCGACCTGCTTGAGTGGTATGGCAACGGGGAGTGGCCGGCGGGAACCACCGTCCACGCAAATCCGATTGGCACGGCATTTGAGACCCATCCGATCGCGGTGGACGGGAACTGGCACAGCTGGCGGTGCACCTGGAATCAGTCCGGCATGTACTTCTGGGAGGACTACACCGATGGCGCTGAACCCTATTTCAGTGTTCCGGCCGTGGGCATCGAGAATCTCGACGAGCCCATCCGGGAGTGGCCGTTCAACGACCCCGGCTACACGATGTTTCCGGTGTTGAACCTCGCGGTCGGCGGCTCCGGTGGCGGTGACCCCGCGGGTGGCGCCTATCCCGCGGACATGCTCATCGACTGGGTACGTGTCTTTTAAGTTCTCCCAACGAAAGTCACAGACCTGGCTCCGATGACGGGAGGCGCAGGGTCCGGTTCGCGTGCGTGTACCGTTGCATGGTTTCATTCCAGCTATGCCTGAGATCAATCGACGGAGCGCCATGTTGATGACCGGGGTCGGGCTGCTGGCGGCCGCGACCCGCGTCCCGCATGCACGGGCTTACCCGTCCGCGCCCGAAGCGCCCGCGCCGCCCACCGCGCCGGTTGCCGGCGGGAACTACATCTTCTCCGACGAGTTCGACGGCCCAGCCGGCCAGGGCCCCGATTTGTCGAAGTGGACGGTGCAAACCTGGCAAGACGACGTGTGGCCTCCGGTCGAGGGTCAATACCGCGCTCAAAACGTGTTCCTCGACGGCAACTCCAATCTGGTCCTCCTTGCCTCGCGAGAAGGTGATCGATACTTCAGCGGCAAAGTGCGCGGCAACTGGCGGGGCCTTATCGGCACCACCTGGGAAGCGCGGATAAAGCTGGATTGTTTGTTCCCTGGCCTGTGGCCTTCGTTCTGGGCCGTCAACGAGGATCCCGACCCAGACGGCGAGGTCGATATTTTCGAGTGGTACGGCAACGGCGACTGGCCCGCGGGAACGACGGTCCACGCGGCATCCAACGGGAAGACATGGGAGGGAAGATCGATTCCCGGATTAGTCGACGGCGGGTGGCACACCTGGCGAATGGGGTGGTATGAGGACGGTTTCCACTTCGCGCGAGATGGCGTTCCATACTTCAGTGTTCCGTCGAAACCCATACCGATGCACGGCAACCCTGCCGACCTGCGGTGGCCGTTCAACATCCCCGGCTACTGGCTGTCTCCCATGTTCACCCTTGCGGTCGGTGGGCCGGGTGGCGGCAATCCCGACTTCGGCACCTTTCCGTCGCAAATGCTCATCGACTACATCCGGGTCTGGTAGCAGACAAGGTCAGCGCTGGGCGCGCTCTGCCCGGATCACCTGAACCAGGTTGAATTGCCAGCGCTGCACCAGCCGGAAGCCCAGGTTGTGCGGGACCGCGAAGGCGGAAGTGTCCGCGAATCGGGGGCCGGGCGGCAACGTCGAGGCCTGTTCGTGAGCGGGCCTCGATGTGTCGGCTTCGGTGATGATCCACAGGACGCGGCAGTGGCTCAACGGCCCGGCGACGACCTCCGGTATGAGATTGGTATCGAAGACGTCGTGACGCTGCGTCGCCTGTTGCCAGAGAGTGAGGTCGACCAGCTTCCGATAGGCGTTGGGGCGCGCCGCCATCAATGGGCGCATGGGCGCAGGCATGAACGTCACGGTGTCGTTCACGAGCAAGCAATCGCCGGGTGCTGCCTTCGCGGTGATCAGGTCTGCCACCTGGCTGTAGTCCATTCCATATTTTGCATACGGGCCACGTTGCGCCAAAACATAATTCGGTGCGGCGGCGATCGCGAGAAGGCCGACGACCGTCGCGGCAACCCATGGTCTCACGGCCAGTGCGCCGATGCAGACGCCCAGGATCAGCGCCACCGCCGGCGCGGTGAACGCCAGGTAGCGCGGCGTATAGATCGGGTGAACCAACGCCGACCAGCCGACGATCAGTGCGGTGGGCAGCGCGAGCCACGCGGTCGCCAAGGCCAACAGGTGTCGTTCCGCTTCGGCTAGTTGCGCGAAGTTACAGAGCCACAAGACAATCGCTGCCGTCACGATCAGCGCCGACACGATCGCGAACGGCGGGCTCCTTTCGAAGTACTGTTGGACCGCAACATCTTCGAAGGTCCGATGGCCGATCGGTGGGATCCAGCTGATCTGGTCCGCTTGACCGGTGGCCGCGACCAGAAACGGCGTCAGGACACAGCCCGCCAGACCTGAGCTCACGGCAAATCCGACGACAGCTGCTTTGCTACGCCGGAAGGCGCAGATGAACCCGAGATGCGCCAGCCACAACAGCGAAACATAGACGTCGAGCAGGATCGACATCGCCAGGACGGTCCCGTAGGACAGCCAGACCCTGGGGCCGTTACGGCGCGCGGCGTGAACAACTAACACGGTCAGCCACACCGCGGCCATCATCGACAGGGCATACGGGCGAGCTTCGATGCCGGCCCACGTCGCCCGAGGCAGAATGCCGCAGACCGCCCCGGACGTCACCGCGACAGCACGAGACGAGAACTGCCTGCCCAGCACCACCACTCCGGCAGCGGCGCCGCCAATCGCCAGACCGCTCGGTGCGCGCGACCAGAACTCCGTCGGCGGGAAAATCTGGAACCAGCCGTGCATGAGCAGGTAATACAGGCCGTGGACGGCGTCGACGTTGTTCAGCATTCGCCACAACTGACCGAGCGAACGGCTGTATGACGCCGAAATGGTCGCCGCCTCGTCGTACCAGAAGGAGGGCCGGCCGGCGCAACCCAGGCTCACTGCGGCAGCCAGCGCGGCGACGATCAGGGGATCCAGCACCGCGGGCGGCGGTGCCAGCACGTTTCGTGGTGCGTTGCGGACCCACACCTGTCATATGGTTACATTCGAGCTGTGCCTGGCATCGATCGACGCAGCATGTTGTTGATGACCGGGGTCGGTGTGCTGGGTGCGGCGATCACCGTCCCCGCTGCCCGAGCCGACCAGGCGCCACGACCGGGCGCACCGCCCGGGTCACCCGGCGCCACCGGCCAGTCCTACCTTTTCCACGACGAATTCGACGGCCCGGCCGGTTCGGCCCCCGATCCGGCCAAGTGGGCGGTGGCGCGGGCCCGGGAGTCTATGCAGGACCCGACGTTTTGGGAACGCCCCGAGAACGTCGGGCAGTACCGCGACGACCGCAACAACGTCTTCCTCGACGGCAAGTCCAATCTCGTTCTCCGAGCTGCAAAGGACGGCAGCACCTACTACAGCGGCAAAGTTCAAAGCCGGTGGACGGGCGGCATCGGCCACACCTGGGAAGCCCGGATGAAACTCAACTGTCTCACCGCCGGTTGCTGGCCGGCCTGGTGGATGGGCAACGACGACCGCGGCGAGATTGACGTGCTCGAATGGTACGGCAACGGCAACTGGCCGTCGGCAACAACCGTCCACACCATGCCGAACGGCGCCGAATGGGCGACCCACAACATCGCAGTGGACAGCGCCTGGCACACCTGGCGATGCCAATGGGATGAGGCCGGCATGCGCTTTTGGCAGGACTACGTCGACGGCGCACAGCCGTACTTCACTGTGCCGGTGAACTCGATCGCGGATTGGCCGTTCAATGACCCTGGCTACCAGATGTTTTCGGTGTTCAACCTCGCGGTCGCCGGCTCCGGTGGCGGCGATCCCGGATCGGGCAGCTATCCGGCGGAGATGCTTGTCGACTGGATACGCGTCTGGTAAACACCGAGGGTTACGCGCCCTGGATGTCGAAGTCGGCGAGCACCGGCTGGCGCAACAGCTCGGTGAACTGTTCGGGCTTCCACGGAAAGAGTTCCGGCAGACCGTCTTTGCCCAGATACCAACTGCTGCAGCCGGTAACCCAGACCGTCTGCGGCATCGCGGCCTTCATATGCTCGTTGTAGTTCTTGGTGGCCATTTCGGTGGGCGCCGCGGCGGCCACCCGGGCGTCGCGGATCTGGTTGATCCACCACATCGCATAGTTGGCTTGGTCCTCAGCGATCGGCACCAGCGAGTTGTTGCCGATCGGCGAATGCGGGCCCATGAGCATGAACAGGTTGGGGAATCCCGGTACCGCGATCGACCGGTATGCCCGCGGGCCGTCTGCCCAGGTCTCATCGAGGGTGAGCCCGTTCTCCCCGATGATCTCCATCGGGCGCACATAGGCCCGGGACCTGATCGCCATGCACAGGCCCGACATTCCGGCGCCGATGATGGCGACCTGCACGGCGCGCTGCTGGCCCATGTCGACCAGGGTACCGTCGAGGGCCTCTCAGCAAGGATTTGCTGCCGTACGCCTGGTGTGTTGCTATGGTGCAACACGTGGGCCGGCACGAATTAGCCACGAGCCGACAAAGGCGATCGGTACCCATGACGGTGGCCGTGGTCGCCGGCGCTGTGTTCTTTGCCGCCGCCGGAAGTGCGGATCCGCTCGGTGGCCGGTCAACCGGCCCGATCAATGACAACGCTGCAGGGTGCTGCATGGAGGTCGTGGCGGCAGCGCCACGCGCCGATCGGATGGGTATGCAGGTGGTTGCCGTCCAGCCGGTGGCGGCATCGCGGTCCCGGGTCGTCGAGGTTTCGCGCTTCCTGCCCGCCGGTGTCGCCGCGGAACGTGGACTGCAGGTCCGGACTATCCTGGTGGCCCGTAGTATCAGCGCGGCGTTTCCACAGATTCACGACATCGGCGGTGTTCGACCGGATGCGCTGAGGTGGCACCCCGGCGGTTTCGCGCTCGACGTGATGATTCCCCTCCCGGGCACCGCCGAGGGCATTGCGCTCGGTGACGAGATCGTGGCGTTCGTGCTGAAGAACGCCGACCGGTTCGGGCTGCGGGATGCGATCTGGCGCGGCGTCTACTACACCCCAGATGGTCACAGCGGTAGGGGATACGGCCACTATGACCACGTCCACATCACCACTATCGGGGGCGGATACCCGGCTGGCGACGAAAAATACCTGCGCTGAAGGCCAGCGCGACGGCATCGCGATCCGTTACGTGTAAATGAGCAGCATTGGCCCTGGTAGACCTGGAGCCGATGACGGGAATCGAACCCGCGTATTCAGCTTGGGAAGCTGATGTTCTGCCATTGAACTACATCGGCACTGGCGTCATCGAAGGCTAACATCCTGCGGTCAGGCACTCACGGCACTCACTGCGAAAGCCCGACCCGTCGGCAGCCGTCAGCGGATACGCTCGTCGGGTGCTGCTCTCCGATCGCGACCTCCGAGCGGAAATCACCGCTGGCCGGCTGAGCCTCGACCCGTTCGACGACGACCTGGTGCAGCCGTCCAGCATCGACGTCCGCCTCGACAGCCTCTTCCGGGTGTTCGACAACAGCAGGTATACCCACATCGACCCGGCGCAACAGCAGGACGAGCTGACCACCCTGGTGGAGCCCGTCGACGGCGAGCCGTTCGTGCTGCACCCCGGCGAATTCGTGCTGGGCTCCACCCTGGAGTGCTGCACCCTCCCCGACGACCTGGCCGGACGATTGGAGGGCAAGTCCAGCCTGGGACGGCTGGGCCTGCTGACCCATTCCACGGCGGGCTTCATCGACCCGGGCTTCTCCGGCCACATCACCCTGGAACTGTCCAATGTGGCGAATCTGCCGATCACCTTGTGGCCGGGCATGAAGATCGGCCAGCTATGCCTGCTGCGGCTGACCAGTGCGGCCGAGCACCCCTACGGCAGCGTCCGGGTGGGGTCGAAATATCAGGGCCAGCGTGGCCCGACGCCGTCCCGCTCGTATCAGAACTTCGTCAAGTCCGGGCAACGGACGGTCGAACAACGACGGCCGTAGTAAGTCGGGCGTGGCCGCGACGGCGGTGGTGGCCATCGCGGCGTGTTCCCCGCAGCGATGAACTAGCCTGACGACGTGGACTACGCGGCGGCATTCATCGACCAGAACCACGCCTTCGGTGATCTGATCCGCCGCAGTGATCCGTCCACCCCGGTGCCGACCTGCCCGGAGTGGAGCTTGAAACACCTGTTTCGCCACGTCGGCCGCGGGCATCGGTGGACCGCCCAGATTATCGCCGACCGGCTCGACTATCCGCCCGACCCGCGCACCGTCGAGGGCGGCAAACCTCCCGCCGACCCCGACGAGGCGATCACCTGGTTGCACGAGGGCGCGCAATGTGTGCTCGATGCCGTCGAGCGGACCGGTATGGAGACCCCGGTGTGGACTTTCCTCGGGCCGCGGCCGGCGTACTGGTGGATCCGGCGCCGGCTGAACGAGACAACGGTGCACCGCGCCGATGCGGCACTAGCCCTTGGCGTGGACCACACGGTGACACCCGATCTGGCCGCCGATGCGATCAGTGAATGGCTGGAGTGGGTGTCAGCCAAGACAGCTCAGGCTGGGCGCGACGGTGTGCCGCTGCCCTTGCCGGACGGCCAGACCATGCATCTGCATGCCACCGACGCGGGTCTGGGTGCCTCCGGCGAATGGACCGTCAACGCCGCCGACGGCAGGATCAGCTGGATCCACGATCACGGCAAGGGCGCGGTCGCATTGCGCGGCAGTGCTTCCGACCTGCTGCTGGCGATCACCCGCCGGATACCGGTCGCCCACACCGGCATCGCGATGTTCGGTGATGCCGCCGTGTGGCAGACCTGGCTGGAGCGCACCCCCTTCTAACGGCGGCTGGCCAGCGGGCACGGTACCTTCCAGATCATGACCACATCGGAGATCGCCACCGTCCTCGCCTGGCAGGACGCGCTGGCCGCTGCTGACCTGGACACCCTGGTGGCACTATCCAGTGACGACATCGAGATCGGCGACGCGCACGGTGCCGGTCAGGGTCATCAGGCGCTGCGCGAGTGGGCCGCTTCGGCCGGTATCGCCACCGAAGTGCTCCGGATGTACGTGCACGACGGCGTCGTGGTGGCCGAGCTGACACCCAAGAGCCCGGGCGGTGCCGGCCCGGCGGTGGCGTTCCGCGTGGTGCACGACCACGTCACCTCGGTGTTCCGTCATGACGACGTGGCGTCGGCGCTGGCGGCGACCGACCTCACCGAAACCGACCTCGTCGACTGACGTCATTTCGGCGCGGAAGTTTTCACGCCCAAATCGCTACTGGCGATAGCCGGCCAAGAAGTTGCCGAGCCGCTCGATGGCATGGGTGAGGTCACGCGACCACGGCAGCGTCACGATGCGCAGATGATCCGGTGTGGGCCAATTGAACCCGGTGCCCTGGGTGACCAGGATCTTCTCCGACATAAGAAGATCCAGGACGAGTTGCTCGTCGTCGTCGACCTCATACACCTCGGGATCCAGCCGCGGGAACGCGTAGAGCGCGCCGGCCGGCTTGACGCAGGACACACCGGGAATCTCGTTGAGCTTGGTCCAGGCGACATCGCGCTGCTCGAGCAACCGGCCGCCCGGCAGCACCAGATCGTCGATGCTCTGGTGGCCGCCGAGGGCCACCTGGATCCCATGTTGGGCCGGGACATTCGGGCACAGCCGCATGTTCGTCAGCAGGTCGATCCCTTCGAGGAAGCTGGCGGCGTGTTCTTTGGGCCCGGTGATCACCAGCCACCCGGCGCGGTAGCCGGCCACCCGGTAGGCCTTGGACAGGCCGTTGAAGGTCAGGCACAACACATCGGGTGCCACCGACGCCATGTTGATGTGCTCGGCGTCGTCGTAGAGGATCTTGTCGTAGATCTCGTCGGCGAGCAGCAACAGTTGGTGCTCGCGTGCCAGATCGGCGATCTGGGCGAGAACCTCCCGGCTGTAGACCGCACCAGTCGGGTTGTTCGGGTTGATGACCACCACCGCTTTGGTGCGCTCGGTGATTTTCGACTCCAAGTCGGCGATGTCGGGTTGCCAGCCCTGGGTCTCGTCGCACAGGTAGTGCACCGGGGTTCCGCCGGCCAGTGAGGTCGACGCGGTCCACAGCGGGTAGTCGGGCGCCGGGATCAACACCTGGTCGCCATTGTCGAGCAGGGCCTGCAGGGTCAGAGTGATCAGCTCGGAGACGCCGTTGCCCAGATAGACGTCGTCGACGTCGAAGCGGGGGAAGTCGTCGACCAGCTCATAGCGGGTGACCACCGCGCGCCGCGCCGGCAGGATGCC
>NZ_JBYCLE010000547.1:0-5320 GCF_057473765.1 Mycobacterium sp. TH-M106
CGACGTAGACGTGCAGGTCGACGAAGTTGGCGCCGTTGGGTGTCAGGTATGTCCAGGCCAGCCGCGCCGCGATGCTGGCCGCCAACAGCAGCGGAGCCAGTCGGGTCCACCCGTTCGTCATCCGGCGGGCGGCGGGGCTGGCGGGGGTCGCGGGGGTCGCGGGGGTGGCGGAGGTCGCGTCTACCGGCCCGACTCTAGCGAAGCACCACCGCCGGTCCGCTCGGTAACGGTTTCATAAACACCACACGTGTCACTTGAGTATCAGCAGTAACACGTTACCTTGACTTTTGGAAGACTTTTCGAACGCCCTTCCAAACACCTTGTCAACCTTGCCCACGCCTCTCGATGCCTCTCGACACCTCTCGCCGCCGCCAACGGGAATTGGAGAAATCATGTCGCAGATCCGGACGTTGTTCGCCGCCACGGCTGCCGTCGCGATCGGTTCGTCGACCGCGCTGCTCCTCAGCAGTGACGCCAAGGCCGAACCGCCTCAGCCGATACCCGGCCTGCCCGCCCTACAGTCCCTGCAGTTGCCCGGTCTGCCCGCTATCGAGCAGCTGAGCCCGGTGATTCAGCAGGCGGCCGCCGATCCGTCCGGCGCCGTGTCGCTGCTGATGGCGGCGGCTGCCGCCCTCACCGGCAACTCTGCGGCACCCACGGATGCCAAGCAGGTCGCCGACTCGGTGACCCAGTTTGTGCAGGCACCTACGGCGCCCGGGTCTGATGGGCTTCCGCAGGCGCAGCTGGCGAACGATGCGCCCGCCGCGCCGCCGCGCGACCCGTCCGCGCACATACCGACCCCGGGCTCAGCGCCTGGTGCTGTCGCGCATCTGCCCACCGGCGTCGATCCGGCTCACCGGGTGGGTCCCAGGTGGCAGGCGGTGCCAGCGACCCCGGTGGTCCCGGAAGCCGTAGCCGCACCTGCCCCTCCGGCACCTGACGCCGCACCGGCCCCGGCGCTGCCGGAGGCCGCCGGCCCGGCACCGGGGGCCACTCCGGTGTTCGGTCCAGACAGCCCGCCCACCCAGGACTTCATGTACCCGTCAATCGGCACCGGCTGCCTGTCGGACGGTGGCAACTCCATTGCGACTGCGCTGTCGGTGGCAGGCCCGGCGAAGATCCCTACCCCCGGGCCGGCATCCGGTCAGACCGCCTATGTGTTCACTGCCGTCGGTACGCCCGGACCTGCCGAAACGCAGAAGTTGCCGCTCAACGTCACCTGGGTGAACCTGACCACCGGCAAATCGGGCACCGCCACCCTCACACCGCGTCCCGACATCAACCCCGAGGGGCCGACTACGTTGACGGCGGTCGTCGACACCGGATCGGGCAGCATCATCTCGACGATCTTCGGCCAGGTCAGCACCAAGGATCGCCAGTGCAACTTCATCCCGACCATCGGCTCGACGGTGGTGCCCTGACTGTCTGGCACTCCGATAGCGCGCCGCATCCCAGCGATCCCGCCACCCATCGACGCTGAGCCCGGAATCGTCGAGATGGTGACGTGCTCGGGCGAGCCGTTTTTGTCGTGCCCGGCCTGCTGGTGCTTGCCTGGCGTATCCGCGACGAGGAGAAGCTGCTCCGAGAAGAGTTGGACGGGGTCCGCCAGGTATCACTGGGCACCCGAGATGCATACCAAACTGGTACCATCTATGTGGTGAGCACACAAATTGCGGTCCGCTTGCCCGACGAGATCGTCGCTTTTATCGATGACGAAGTTCGGGGACAACATGCTCGCAGCCGTGCGGCTGTCGTGGTGCGGGCACTGGAGCGGGA
Organism: Mycobacterium sp. TH-M106; assembly: GCF_057473765.1. Lineage (NCBI taxonomy): Bacteria > Bacillati > Actinomycetota > Actinomycetes > Mycobacteriales > Mycobacteriaceae > Mycobacterium > Mycobacterium sp. TH-M106. Next base: position 1,777 of record NZ_JBYCLE010000547.1, read on the forward strand.
CCGTCGCCGTCGCCTCGCTGAACGCGACGCGGAGATCCTCGCGGCCAGAGTGTCGGCGCCCAATGATTTGGACACGTTGGCCGGCCACGCTGCTCGGACCGTCCTCGACATCGACTGATGCGACCTATCCACATCGCCCAGCTCGACAAGTCCCGACCGGTCCTGATTCTCACCCGGGAGGTCGTGCGTCCGCATCTCCGCAATGTCACCGTCGCTCCGGTCACGACAACCGTCCGAGGGCTGGCCACCGAAGTCCCGGTAGGCGCGGTGAACGGGCTGAATCAACCGTCCGTCGTCAGTTGTGACAACATTCAAACGATCCCGGTGTCTGACCTTGGACGTCAAATCGGCTATCTTCTCGCATCGCAGGAATCAGCCCTGGCAGACGCCATCGGCAACGCCTTCGACCTCGATTGAGTCGTGTGATTGGGTCGTGTCATAGGCCGGCAAGGATCTCCACGAATCCGGCCGCCGCGAAGTCTCGGTCGAAGGCCAGCGCCTCGCGTAGGCGCCGGTCGCGCATAACGCGGAAACTCGTGGCGTCCACGTAGGAGCACACCCGCTCGTCGTGCTTGCGGAGCCAGTCCCACGCCGCCGCTTCTTGACGCTCGGTAACTCGGTGCACCACGAGCCGCTCGGCGCCACTGAGGGTCTCAAGCCGGTCGAGAAAGGTCAGGGCAGTGCGATGGCTGTCCTTGCGGCGCAGGAAAGTCCAGGTCTCACCGGCAACAAGGTTAGTCGTGAGAATTTGCTCGGACCGCCCGAGATTGCGCAACATCGCCAACGCATCTCGGTGTCGAGCGTCTCCGGGCAGCGCCCAGGCCACCCACCAACCGGTGTCGGCGAACTTCACTTGCCGTAAACGACGTCGTCGACCTCGCCTGGCCCCACTGACACATGACTCGAGCCAAACCCAGCGAGGCAGCACCAAAGGTCCTCATCGGACTCCTCGAGCGGCGGCGCAAGGACGGCATTGAGTCCCAGACGGATCAATTCGGACTTGGAGATGCCCCGACGGCGGGCCTCTTCGACGGCCCGTACGTCGAGTTCTTCAGGAATCGTCACCGCGATTGTCTTCACCGGATCAACTATACATATTGAGCGTTACAGCAACTATATATCATCGGGATGGCGTGCCAGAAGGACTGCTGAGCGGCTCACGCCCCGGCGGGCCGGGTACCGATCACCTTGTCTGCCGCCAGCTGCGCGAATTCCTCGTCGCTGAGGCCGCACAGTTCGCGCAGCACCTCGGTATTGTGCTGGCCCAGCGTGGGCGGGGGCCGCGTCAGCCAGCGATGCTGGCCGGCCACCGGCGGGAACGGCGGACACGGATATAGGCCCGACCCGGTACGCGGATGAGTCAGCGGCTCGAAGAACCCGCGATCGCGCAGTTGACGATTCTCGGTGACCAGCGACGGAGACACCACCGGTGCGGCGGGAATGCCTGCCGCGGCAAGCTTTTCAACTGTAGGGTCAAGCGGCTGGCCGGCGAACCAGTCGGCCAGCCGTGCATCGATGCCGTCGGCGCGATCCTGTCGTCCGGCTGCCTCGGTCAGCCGCGCGCCGTCGGCCCAGGCCGGGTGGCCCAGCACTTCAACCAGCGCCCACCACTGCTCGTCGGTAGCCACGGTGACGGCGATCCACTCGTCGTCACCGGCGCAGCGATAGAGGTTCTGCACGACTGCGCCTTGGTCCCGGTTGCCCTGACGCCCCAGGGTCACCCCCAACACCTCGAATTCCATCGGCTGGACGGCGGTCGCGGCCAGCACCGCTTCGATCATCGGCAGCTCCACCAGTTGACCGGCTCCGGTGCGTTCGGCGAACGCCAGCGCCGCGACAACCGCGAACGCGGCGTGAGCACCGGCCAGCGGATCGCACGCTCCGCGCGGCGCGACCGGCGGGCCATCGGGCAATCCGGTCACCCAAGCCAGCCCGGCGATCTGCTCCATGGTGGGCGCAAAGCCGACCCGGTCGCGCCACGGACCGTCCAGGCCGAACGCCGGCATCCGAGCGACGACCAGCCGTGGGTTGACGCCCAGCAGCGCGTCGACGGTCAGCCCGAAGTGGTCCATCACCCGCGGCGAGAAGTTCTCGATCACCACGTCGGCCCCGGCCGCCAGCGTCATAAACAACCGGCGCCCGTCGTCGGACCCCAAATCCAGGGTGACCGACCGCTTGTTGGTGTTCATGGCGTGAAACACCCAGCCGTACTCCCACCAGTCGTCGACGTCGGTGCGCATCCCACCCGAGTAGCGGATGCCGTCGGGCCGCTGGATCGACTCCACCTTGATCACGTCGGCGCCGAACGCCGCCAGCAGGTGCGTCGCGGCCGGTCCGGCCCAGAACGCGGTCAAATCCACCACGCGGACGCCCTTCAGCGGCAGCCGTCGGCGGGCCAGTCCTGGTGCGAATTCCCGTGGCGGCCAGGTGGTTTCGGTGTTGGCAGCACCGAGAACTGGTGCGGTCGACAGCGGTGCGGGTGTGCACTGCGACATCAACCACGGTGGGCGGGGCTGATGAAAACCGGCCGTGTTGCGCACGAACACACCGCGTTCCTTGAGGTGGTCCATCTCGCGGATTGTCGAGCCGTTGCCCAGTGGCGCGATCGGCAGCCGGAACAGTTGCCCCAGTTCGACGATCTCGTCCACGGTGCGCTCACGCAGCCACGGCCCGATCAGTTCGCGGATGAAATCCCGGTGTTCCCAACGGCCGAGCTGAAAGCGCAACTGCTGGTTTTCGGTCAGCCCCGGGCAATCGAGCATCGCGGCGAAGTCCAGCCACTGCTGGCCGGTGACCATGGTGATGCCGACGTAGCCGTCCTTGGCTTCTTCGATCGAAGGCACCTCGATGGTGCGGGTGACCGGCGGCACCGCCAGCAGCTGGCTGTGCAGCCATTCGGAGCTCTGCATCAACGTCATCGCCTCCAGCATCGACAGGTCGAGGTGCTCACCCGGACCCCCATGCCGCACACGGCGATACACCGCCAGCGCACCGAACGCGGCACACACGCCGCCCATGTACTCCCCCAGCCGGCCGCCTATCGCGATGGGCGGCCCGGCGGGATCGCCACGAAACCCGGTCAGTCCGGCCCAGGCCTGCAGAGTGAACTCACTGGCCACCCGCTCGGCATACGGTCCGGTCCAGCCGAAGTCGGAGATCGACACGACGACAGCGCGCGGGTTGGCCGCCAGCAGCCGCTGCGGATCGATGCCCACATCCGCCGCCTGCGAGGCGGTGGCGGTGATCACGATGACGTCGGCGGCGACGAGTGCGGCGCGGTATCGCTCATCCGAGGGTGACAAGGCCAGGCTGCGCTTGCCGGCGTTGAGGTAGGAAAACAGCGGCGCGTCCGTCGACTCCGGTAGGGGTGAACCGCAGGCGGTGTAGCTGCGCAGCGGATCTCCTTGCGGCGACTCGATTTTACGCACTTCGGCACCAGCGTCGACCAGCAGCTTGCCGCAGTAGCTGCCCGCTATCCGGTCGCTGATCTCGACGACCCGCAGCGAATCCAGCGGCGTCGGTCGGCACTGCGATCCGTCGCTGG
>NZ_JBYCLE010000548.1:0-14746 GCF_057473765.1 Mycobacterium sp. TH-M106
CGACCTCGACAAGACGGTGATCGCCAAATCCAGCACGCTGGCGTTCAGCAAACCCTTCTTCGACCATGGGCTGATCAACCGCCGAACCGTCCTCAAGGCGAACTACGCCCAGTTCCTGTTCCTGGTGGCCGGCGCCGATCACGACCAGGTGGAGCGGATGCGTGTGCACCTGACCAACATGTGCGCCGGTTGGGACGTGGAACAGGTCAAGGCGATCGTCGGCGAGACACTGCATGAGATCGTTACTCCGCTGGTGTTCGCCGAGGCCGCCGAGTTGATCGCCGACCACAAGCTGTGCGGCCGCGACGTGGTGGTGGTGTCTGCGTCCGGCGAGGAGATCGTGGCACCTATCGCTCGTGCGCTGGGCGCCACCCATGCGATGGCGACCCGGATGGTGCTCGCGGACGGCAAGTACACCGGCGAAGTTGCCTTCTACTGCTTCGGCGAGGGCAAGTCGCAGGCGGTCCGCGAACTGGCGGCCAAGGAGGGATACGCACTCGAACACTGCTACGCCTATTCCGACTCAATCACCGACCTGCCCATGCTGCAAGCCGTCGGCCACCCGACCGCGGTCAACCCCGACCGTGCACTGCGCAAGGAGGCAACTGCGCACGGCTGGCCGGTGCTGACGTTCTCTCGGCCGGTTTCTCTGCGGGACCGGATCAGCACAGCCCCGGGCGCCGTGGTGACCACAGCGGCGCTGGGTGCCGGCGCGGTAGCCGCTGGGGCGCTTACCTACTCGCTGTTGCGCCGACTGGCGTACTGACGCTCCGGCGCCCTATCCGCCCCGATCGGGCACGGCGACGCAGCCCGTCACAACCGGTTACAACCCGTAACACGTCGTAACGAATTGGGCCTTGCTGTGTCATGGACCACGTAGTACAAAGGAACCACGGAAGCCCGGTGAGGCCAGGGTCGATCCGGAAGAGAAGGATCGATCTCCCGAACCAGGCGTCCTAGCGCGAACGTCGGTACCCACGCTTAGCCACAGCCGCGAAGATGGCAGAAGTGTTGTGGGCCTGCGTTATTGCGGAGAGCGAACGGATCCGGCGGTCCTTTGGGTGGGGCCGCGAACCGAAGCGCACTGCAAGATCGCCGAGGCCACCCACGCAACCCGTGTCGCACGCTTGGTAACCGTAGTTCGTGCTAGCGGGCGGCGAACCGGAGATAGCGGAGCGCCGCCCGCTTTTATACTGCCGACAGCCTTCGACAGCCTTCGGCAACCTTCCGACAGAGCGCGAACGTCAGCGCGAAGTGTCTTTAACCCCGGTCGCAGCAATCGAGTCGGCAATTTTCAAGGCCTCCCGCGCGCCGGCCTGCAGCGCACGGCAACACAGCAGCAGCCATGCAGTGAGGCCGTCTGGCGTACCGGCGGCGAAGCCGCCCGCGGCGTCGCGATACTCACCTGCGCCGCGCATCCAGATCATCTCGGGCACGCCCAGTCCATGCGGGTCTAGTCCACTGGCGATCGTTACCAGCCGTGATACCGCACGGGCCACCAGTCCGTCGGCGCTTCCGAACGGGGCCAGCGTCAATAGCTCGCCGTGCGCCACCGCGGCGAACACCGGTGCCGGCACCCGCGTCCCGCCGGTGGCCAGTTCGGCCAGCATCTCCAGGCGAGGCCCGATGTCGGCTCCGGCCCGCGGCCGTCCGAGATGGTCCTCGTCGGCTTGGTCCGCCGCCGCCCAGACGTGCAGCCGAGCCAGTGCCTGCAGCGGTGCCCGCTGCCATACACCGACCAGGGCGGTCTCGCCGCCTTCCATGGCCTGTGCCACGCGGAGCGCTCCGGCGAACACCGGATCGTCGGCCGCGGAGGCATCCACCTGGGTGGGGCCGCCGTCGAGCACCGACGACGCCCGCGCCGACCGCAGCGACGCCTCAGCGGCGGTCACCCGCCAGCCGCGTAGGTTGGCCCGATGCCGATGTGCCCGGCCCAGTTCCGCGCGCGCCTGTTCGCTGGCGTCGGCCACCCCGGGCAGCTCCAGCAGGCGGGCCAGAGGGTCGGTCACGCCGAGTCACGATACCGGCCGGCGCCGGTGATCTATCGCCACAGGGCCGCAGGTACGCGCCGCTGCTCAGATCAATGACGCCAAAACATCGCTGAGCGTCGGGGCCGTCTCGCCCGCCGCCTGTCCGCCGGCGTCGGTGCTGAGATTCCGCAGAGCGTCCACGATGTCGTTGAACACCGATACGGGGAACTGAACCATCGTTGCGCCGACGTTGCGCAGGCCGGCTGTCAGCGCGCTCTCGATCGTCGCCGGATCGCCGGTGAGGACCGACTCGTGAATGTTCCACGCCGCCGTTTGCGGCGCCACGACCAGGCTACGCAAGGCGATGAGCAGCTCCGTCAGTAGACCTGGCTCTTGTGGGATGGGTGTCCCGTTCCAGCTCACCAGCGTCCAGCCGTCGGTGGGATTGCCCTCGACTTGGATGATGCCGGTGTTGGGCAGGAGAGGATATCCATCGTTGTGGTCGATAATCGTTTTAATGACCAGGGGTAACACGAATGCGATATCGGGATTTTTGACGTTCAGCATTACCCAGGCAGCCACCGACGCCTCGTTATTGAAGGCCACATCGGTGATTTCGCCGTTGGCGCTGACGACCCGGTCATCCGGGGCCGTCGCGTAGTTGTACATCGTGTCGACAGCTTCGGTGAAGTTTTCGTCGGCCACCACCCCGTTAGGGTCCTCAACAGAGCCCGGGATAGGCATTAACACCAAGCCGAACAGCGTCCACATCAGCGGAGTCACTTCGTAGAGGAAGCCATAAAGCGAGCTGAGCGGGGCGCCCGCGTAAATGCCGCTGTCGAGTTCGTTGAGCCCGGGCAATATCTGCACGTCATTCACCATGTTCTCCAGTTGAGCGAACGGCGCGGCTGTCTGCATGTCCCGGATGGCCTGCCCGGAGAAGATTCCGGCAACGTGGTCGCCAAGCTCATTGTGAAGTTGGTTCGCGACATCCTGCGCCTGTTGCTGGCCGAGTTCACTGAGCGGAGGTCCGGGGTGATCGGGGGAGGGGGTGACCATTTGATCGAACGGCGGCAGCCGTTGTCCGTGCCGCAGGATGTCGATGACGATGTCGGTGTGTTCATCGCCCGCGGTGAGCTGGATATCGGGCACTTGGACGTCGGGCACGGGCGCAGTTATCGGGGTGACGGAGATCATGCTGGCACCGACGACAGCGACACCGGCTGTGACGTAACGGCAATGGCAGACCTGCATCAGATGCCTCCAGCGAGCAGATCGCCGAGCGCCGCACCGGTGTCGGCGGCCGCCTGGCCGCTGGTGCTGGCACCGAGATTGTGGATGGCGTCGGCGATGTCGTTGAACACCGCGCCGGGGAACTGGGCCAGCGCCACGCCGACTTGGTCGAAACCGCTTTGCACCGTGTGTGTGATCGTCGTGGAATCTCCGTTGAGGACAGCCTCCCAGATGTTCCAGAGCGCCGTCTGTGCCGGCAGCATCACGTCACGCACGTCGACGAAGAAGTCCGTCAACAATCCCGGATCTTGCGGGATGGCATGTCCGTCCCAGCTGACCAACGTCCAGCCATCGGTGGGATTGCCCTCGATTTCGACGACGGCGGTGTTGGGCAGCAGAATGGTCGACTGCCCGTTCGGGACACTGTGCGACTCTTTGATCAGGCCCAGGAAGAAGGGGAGATCGGGGTTTTTGACGTTCATCATCGTCCAGGCGAAGAGCGCCGCCGTGCTGGTGAACGCCACATCGGTGAGCTGGCCGTTGTCGCTGATGACCTGGCTATCCACCGCGTGGTCGTACATCGTCTGAATACCGTCGGTGAATCTTTCATCCAAAACGATCCCGTTGGCGTCGTGAGAGCCCGGGCCCGGCACCAACGCCAACCCGAACGGCGAGCCCAGTGACCATGCGCCCACAGTGAGGAAGGCCAGCCGGCCGCCCAGGCTTTCAATGGGGTCGAGGGCATAGATGCCGCTGTCAACCTCGTTGAGCTGGGGCAATATCTGAACGTCGGCGGCGGTACCGTCGGTGCCCTCCAGATCAGCGAACGGCGCTGCGGTTTCCGTCACCCGGACAGCTTGCCCGGCGAAAATTCCGGCGACCGGGCCGAGCTCGTTGAAGAGTTTGTCCGCGACGTCCTGCGCCTGCTGGTGGCCGAGTTCGCTGATCGGAGCCCCGGGATGGTCCGGGGAAGGGGTGAGGAGATCATCGTACGGTGAGATCATCTGCGCGTGCCGCACGAAATCGATGACGATGTCGGTGTGTGCATCCCCGGCGGTGAGCTGGATGGCAGGCACGTGGACGTCGGGTGGGGACGCTGTTATCGGTGTGGCGGCCATGACACCGGCGCCGACGAGGGCGACACCGACGGTAGTGGACCAAGGCTTCGTGAACAACTGCATGCTATTTATAGGCCACACAGTTATACTGTCGGAAATCTTTTCAGCTATGTCTTGACAGCTCAGGACAAAAATTTGACATCTGAAGACATCTTGGCCGTTCCGTAACAGATTGCCACGGAGGCATGATCGTGCACTTCCAACCTCCGACCACCCATCTGCCAGTTGCCGGTGCCGCAGCTAGCCGGCTGACCAATGCTGGGTGTCAGTTTCAACGACCTGGATCGACTGGGGTGGGTCGCAGACCTTTGCGATAGTCGGTGGGACCGCAGCCAAACCAACGTCGGCAAGACCGAGTGAGCACGCTCTGTTCGGCATAACCTATTTCGCGCGCGAGATGGGACAGGCTGATCTGCGTGTCGCGCAGGTATCGCTCGGCGACTTCCCTGCGGGCCTGGTCGATCAAAGCTGCGAAAGTAGTTCCCTCGGCGGCGAGTCGGCGCTGCAACATCTTCGGGTGCAAGTTGAACTGAACCGCCATGACGTCGAGTGTGGCACGGCCGGTGGGCAGCAACTGTCGGGCGATCGCGCGAACCGATTCTGCGAGTGCGGTTTCATGGGGGGTGACAGCGTTGAGGTGTTCGACAAGAGCTCGGTGAGTAACGTCATCCCGGTGCAGAGGTCTACGCAGGTCCGCGGCCCAGATCGTGAAACCCCTATTTGGTTCGGCGAAATGTACTGTGCTGCCGAAGTATTCAACATAATCCTGCACCGCGGTTAGTGGTTGGTGCGGCAGATGTACTGATAGCGGGCTGTAGCCGGGGCCCAGCAGAAACCGCAGCACTCCGAGCGAAACACCGAGCGACAATTCAACGCCCTGCGGAGAGGGCGACACACGGTCGACAAAATATTCGAATTTGAGGAAGAACCGTTCTCGATTGTCCAGTGGCACCATACTGAACTTGATTGCGGGACTATACGCGGATATAAAGGTGCTGAATATGCCCAACGCGTCAGCGACGCTGGCCGCGGTGCGTGCCGCAGCACCGACGGGACCGATGATTTCGATTCCTTGCCGTTGTGCGAGACGCCGTCCGAAATCTGGTGTGGCGGTGGAGGCTGCGGCAGATTCGATCGCCTCCAGCACAGCGCAGACCGGTAGGCTGACGTCATAGTTGTCGATGTCCTGCGGGCGGATACCGACTGCGCGCAGAAGTTTATCCGGGTCACCGCCAAGTTCGGTAACAAGTCGGGGGTAGTTCGACAACGATGTCGCGCGCACGAGCGGCATGCGCGTCATTGTCAAGTATTTCTCCTCAATCGTCAAAGTCATCGCAGACCGGGGTGGGACGGGATGCAAAAAAGGGGGAGTCGCTACGCTAGCAGAAGTGACCGAATCGCATCCTGTGCCGGCGTCATACCCGCCGTCCGCGGATTTCGCCGCGCAGGCCAACGCCGGTGCGGAGTTATACCGTGAGGCCGAGCGGGATCCGTTGGCGTTCTGGGCCGACCAGGCGCACCGGCTCACCTGGGCTACGCCGTTCACGCAGGTGCTGGACTACTCGCAGGCGCCGTTCGCGCGGTGGTTCGCCGACGGCCAGCTCAACGTCGCCTACAACTGCGTAGACCGCCACGTCGAAGCGGGTCACGGCGACCGGGTGGCCATCTACTGGGAGGGTGAGCCGGCCGGCGAAAGCCGCGCCCTCACCTACGGCGAGCTGCTCGCCGAGGTGTCACGGGCGGCTAACGCGCTGACCGATCTCGGTTTGGTCGCTGGTGATCGGGTGGCGATCTATCTACCGATGATCCCGGAGGCCGTGGTGGCGATGCTGGCCTGCGCGCGGCTGGGGATTTTGCACACTGTGGTGTTCGCCGGGTTTTCTGCGCACGCGCTGCGATCCCGGATCGACGACGCGCAGGCCACGCTGGTGATCACCGCCGACGGCCAGTACCGGCGCGGTAAGGCGGTGCCGCTCAAGGCCGTGGTCGACGAGGCTCTCGCCGGTGCTGAGACCGTCGGGCATGTACTGGTGGTGCGCCGCACCGGCATCGACGTGTCGTGGAGCGACGGCCGCGATCTGTGGTGGCACGACATCATCGATGCGGCGTCGCCGGGGCATGCTCCGAAGGCGTTCGACGCCGAGCACCCGCTGTTTTTGCTCTACACGTCCGGAACCACCGGGACGCCCAAGGGCATTGTGCACACCAGTGGTGGCTATCTGGTGCAGTGCGCCTACAGCCATTACTACATTTTCGACCTCAAGTGCGACACCGACGTCTTCTGGTGCACCGCGGACATCGGTTGGGTCACCGGCCACACCTACGGCGTTTACGGCCCGTTGGCCAATGGCGCTACCGAGGTTCTCTACGAGGGAACACCCGATTTCCCCGACCACCACCGCCACTTTGCGATCATCGAAAAATATGGCGTGACAATCTATTACACCGCGCCTACGTTGATCCGGACTTTCATGAAGTGGGGTCGTGAGATTCCCGACGCTCATGACCTGTCCAGTCTGCGGCTGCTCGGGTCGGTGGGTGAGCCGATCAACCCGGAAGCTTGGCGCTGGTATCGGACGGTGATCGGCGCCGACGTGACACCGGTGGTCGACACCTGGTGGCAGACCGAGACTGGGGCGGCGATGATCTCACCGCTGCCCGGTGTCACCGCCACGAAACCCGGTGCGGCGATGGCTGCGCTGCCGGGGATCTCGGTGTTGATCGTCGACGATCACGGGAACCGACTGACGCCGAACACCACCGGCTACCTGGTGGTGGATCAACCGTGGCCGGCGATGGCGCGCGGCATCTGGGGTAATCGACGACGATTCATCGAGGCTTACTGGTCGCGCTTCGCCGAGCAGGGCTTCTATTTCGCCGGTGACGGCGCTCGGTATGACGCCGACGGCGACATCTGGGTGCTGGGCCGCGTCGACGACATCATGAACGTGTCCGGGCACCGGATCTCCACCGCCGAGGTTGAGTCCGCGCTCGTCGGCCACGCCGCGGTGGCGGAGGCGGCGGTGGTGGGTGCCGTCGATGAGCAGACCGGTCAGAGTATCTGCGCCTTTGTGGTGCTGGTGGGCAGTCGCGCAGGTGCGGGCGTCGCGATCGTCGACGAGCTGTGCAAGCGGGTCGTCGACGAGATCTCGCCCATCGCCCGTCCCCGTGCGGTCCATGTGGTGCCGGAGCTGCCGAAAACCCGCAGCGGCAAGATCATGCGGCGGCTGTTGCGCGACGTCGCCGACGGCCGCGAGCTCGGCGACACCTCGACCCTGGTCGACCCTGGGGTCTTGCAGGCCATCCGGGCCGCCCGGTAGCCGCTGGCTTGTGGCCGAGCATGCGCAAAGTCGCACGATCGTGGCGGCGATCGTGCGACTTTGCGCATGGTCGGCGGTGAACCGTCAGGCCGGGACCGGGACGAATCCCGCGCCCGGCCAGTTTTTGGCCGCGAGGTCGGCCAGGACTGCGTTGATCGACACCACCACCGCCGGGGTGTGCAGCGGAATGTATTTGATCACGCAGGTCGGCAGATCCTCGCTGAACGCGCCGTGGATCATTCCGACCAGCAGATTGTTCACCACGACTGGACCGCCGGAGTCGCCCGGCCGGCCGCACACCTGCATGACGATGGTTCCGGGATCCTTGCCCTTCCCCCAGGTGACGCCGCAGGAGTTGCCGGTGGTGCGACCCTCTTTGCAAGCGATCTGACCGAAAATCGGGTCCGGACCGATGCCGTCGATGGCGAAACCGCCGAAATTGCTCACCGGTGTCACCTTGGCCGGGTCGAACTCGATCACCGCATAGTCGAGATTTTCGTTGCCGGCCACCATGGTGCCCACGGTGCCGTGGCCCTCCGCCTTCTCCACAGCAACCTCGGCGCCGGGGCCGCCGCAGTGCGCAGAGGTGAAACCGACCAGCGCCCCGGTCCTGTCGTGACCGATCGAGGTCAAGGTGCACAGTGTGTCGCCGTCGACGACGATGCCTTCGCCGCCGCCCATCACCACCTTGTCGTCGGCGGCCGCCGGACCCGGTCGCACGGCAGGTGCCACCGTCGCAACCACGGCCAAGGTCAGCGCCGCCGCCATGGCCGCCATCGCCCGCAGCACCCAGCGGTGTGCGGTCGGCACAGCGATACTCCTATCGGTCAGCCCCACCTCTGTCCGGCAAGCAGTTTATCGTGACCCGCGCAAATGTCCCTCGTTGCTCTGCCGGGGATTTGACCGAGTGCCACGGCTGCGGGCGTTCGGCCGGTACCGCATGGCAACATAAGCCACGACGACAGTGAACGGGAGGACCGCCCAGTGAGCAAGGCTGATCGCAGGAAAAGCGCCAGAACTCAGCGCAACGGTGTACCCGACACCCTGGCCACGATTCCACTGGTCGACCCGCATGCGCTGCCGGCGGACCCCTCGCTGGGTGACCTAGTCAAGGACGCCACAGCGCAGATGTCGACACTGGTGCGAGCCGAGGTCGAACTGGCCCGCGCGGAGATCACCCGCGACGTGAAGAAGGGTCTGACCGGCAGCGTGTTTTTCATCGCCGCCCTGGTGGTGCTGTTCTACTCCACTTTCTTTTTCTTCTTTTTCCTGGCCCAACTGCTCGACATCTGGTTGAAGGACTGGGCCGCCTACCTCATCGTTTTCGGGATCATGCTGGTGGTGACCGTTGCCCTGGCGCTGTTCGGCTACCTCAAAGTCCGGCGGATCCGGGGGCCGCGGCAGACCATCGAATCGGTCAGAAAGACGCGCACCGCGCTTCGCCCGGACCATGACGGCCATCGCGACGTGCACCAGCTGCACGACGACGAGACACCCACTGACCCGTCAGGCTGGTAGTGCCGTCACCGGATCCGTCGATGACCCGCATCGGCGGGCCGTGGCGTCATCTCGACGTGCACGCCAACGGCATTCGCTTTCACGTCGTCGAGGCGAACCCGATCGACGACGACACCGCCGGCACTTTCGGCACGGTGCCGCCGGCCCTCGATACCGCGCGGCCGTTGGTGATCCTGCTGCACGGCTTCGGCTCGTTTTGGTGGAGCTGGCGTCACCAGTTGCGCGGGTTGGCCGGTGCCCGGCTCGTCGCGGTCGATTTGCGGGGCTACGGCGGCAGCGACAAGCCGCCTCGCGGCTATGACGGCTGGACGCTCGCTGGCGACACCGCCGGACTCATCAGAGCCCTGGGACATTCGTCGGCGATCCTGGTCGGCCACGCCGACGGCGGGCTGGTGTGCTGGGCGACCGCGCTGCTTCATCCGCGCCTGGTCGACGCCATTGCGGTGGTCAGCTCACCGCATCCCGCCGCGCTGCGCTCGTCGGTGCTGAATCGGCGCGATCAGGGTTCTGCGCTGCTGCCGACTTTGCTGCGCTACCAGATACCGATCTGGCCTGAGCGTGCGCTGACCCGGCGGGACGGGGCCGAGATCGAGCGCCTGGTGCGTAGCCGCGCCGGTGTCAAATGGCAGGCGTGCGAAGACTTCTCGGTAACAATGGGCTACCTTCGGCGGGCGATCCAGATTCCGTCGGTGGCGCACTGCGCACTGGAGTATCAGCGCTGGGCGGTGCGCAGCCAGCTCCGCGACGAAGGCCGGCGGTTCATGAGGGCGATGAATTGTCGTAGCATCGGTGTCCCGCTGCTGCACCTGCGGGGCGACGCCGACCCCTATGTGCTGTCCGACCCGGTCGATCGGACCCGACGCTGCGCACCGAACGGTCAATACCTGTCGGTCTCGGGCGCGGGGCATTTCAGCCACGAAGAAGCGCCGGATGAAGTCAACGGCCACCTGATGCGGTTCCTGGCGCAGGTCAGCTGACACACGTCTCGGTGGACACCGGCTCGGTGTTCCCGATTTGGGTGAGCTGTTTTTCGACCTCTTTGTCGGTGAGGACGAAACCGGTGTCGGCATCGTCTACTGCCGCGCCGAACACCACCCCCAGCACCTTGCCGTTGACGTCAATCAGCGGTCCACCGGAATTTCCTTGCTGCACAGTGCCTCTGATGGTGTACACCTGACGGACGACGGTTGCGTTCCGATAGATGTCCGGACCCTCGAGCGGGATGATCTCCCTGATCCGGGCCGGAACCGCCTCGAACACCCCACCACCGGGGTAGCCGAGCACCAGCACGTTGGCGTCGGCCTTGGCCGGCGATTCTGCCCACATCAACGGTGGCGACGGCAACTCCGGCACGGCCAGGATCGAGATGTCGACTTTCGGATCGAAGGAAACCACGGTGGCGTCATAGGATTTCCCACCGGTTTCCACGGTCACGCTGTTCGAGCCGGCCACCACGTGCGCGTTCGTCATCACCCTGGTTGGTGCGATCACGAATCCGGTACCCTCTAGCACTTTCTGACAACTCGGTGCCACACCCCGGATTTTGAGCACGCTCGGCTCGGCGGCCGCCACCACCGGGCTGTTGGCGAGCGCGGCATCCGGTGCGTCCACCGGAGCGATCGGGGTGCGACTGAACGGTTCCAGCACGGCCGGGAGTCCGGAGTTGTCCAGCATCGCCGACAGCCGCTTTGGAACCGTCTTCAGCCAGGGCGGTGCCACATCGTTGACTTCGCGCAGCACCCGCGAGTCGTTGACCGCGGCGGCCAGGGCCGGCTGATTTGACGACGTCAGCGGTGCCGCCAACAGCCAGGCCGCCACCAAGACAACAGCCAACTGCAGCACCGTACCGACGATCGAGTCGATGCCGCGGATGCCGGGGCTACGAATCGCCCCGCGGACCGCGCGGCCCAGCACAGCGCCGGCGACCTCGCCGACGACCACCAAGGCCAGGATCAGAAACAACGCGGCGAACAGCTTCGCGCGCGGATCGCTGACCCGGTCGACCAGGTGCGGGGCCAACAACACCCCGGCCATAGCGCCGAGCGCCACACCGACGAACGACAGCAGTGACCCCAGCGCACCGGACCGCCAACCGGAGACCGCCGCGATAAAAGCGACCGCCAGCACCGTGACGTCCAGCCACTGGGACGGCGTCATCGCTGCGTCCCACCCTGTTGACCTCGGTGGCGTCCACCACCGACCAGCGCCATTGCTTCGTCCAGTTCACGGACATCGCCCGCGTCCCAAGGCTGCGCCCATCCCGCCACATCCAGCATCGCCGAGATCACCTGGCCGGTGAAACCCCACACCAGCATCTCGTTGAGCAGAAACGCCGGGCCGGCCCATCGGCGGCTGTGCGCGTCGCGGTAGACCATGAGCCGGTTCTCCGGGTTGATGAAAGCGCGCACCGGGACCCGCGCCACGACAGCGGTCTCGGCCCGGTCGACGACGTTGACCGGGCCGGGGTCTTCCGAGTAGGCCAGCACCGGCACCACGTGGAACCCGGACGGTGCGATGAAGGTCCTCTCCATAGTGGCCAGTGGACGCAACCGGCACGGGTCGACCCCGGTCTCCTCGTGTGCCTCCCGCAGCGCGGTTGCCACGGGTCCGTGGTCGTCGGGCTCGGTCGCCCCGCCGGGGAACGCCGCCTGACCCGCATGATGGCGCAGCGTCGAGGCCCGCACCGTCACCAGCAAATCGGCGGCATCGCTACCGCCGCCTGACCGTGGACCAGAGAACAACACCAGCACCGCCGCGTCGCGCCCGGTGCCGGTGATCCTGGCCGTGGTGCCTGCCGCCGTGACCATCGCCAGCACGTCGGCCGGCAACCGGCGCCGATAGGCCGCCGGTACCCGGTCGACGTTGTCGACCAGCGGACGCAGCCACGGTGGGCTTGCTTCCGGATCCAGCGGCCTCAGCGCACGGGTGGGGCCTGCTTGCTCAACGTGATACAGCGGCGCGTCCCCAGCGCTCACCGGCATCTCCTTCGTCCATCCCTCTCTGACCCGTCGTCGGGCAGGCCGAGGAGGCCACGTCACTGCTGGCCGCTGTCGTCACTGGCGCGGGCCGCCGACCGCCGCGGCGATCTCCTCGGGATTGGTGAACGCCTGCGGAAGGATGCGGGCAACGCTACCGTCCGCTGCCAGCACCACGGTCGCTGGCATGACGTTGGGGACCCCCAACGCCGCCGCGATCCGCCGTTGCCCATCTTGCAGAGTGGGCAGCCGGACGTCCAACTCGGCCAGCAGCGCCAGCGCGGCCGCCTCGTCGGCGTCTTGATGCACGGTGAGCACCCTCACGCCCGAGCCGGCTCGCCGCTGGTACTCGGCCATCGCAGGCAGTTCAACCCGGCACGGCACGCACCAGGAGGCCCACAGATTCAGCACCACCTGACCCCCGTGCTGACCCGCTAGCACGTCAGCGGCGCCGACCGGCGCGCCGTTGGCGGCACATTCGACGATGATCCCCCGCAACGCAGCCGGACCGTGTTGCGCAGGGTCGTTCGACCCAGCCAGGCAGGGCGGCAGGCCGGCCCGCTTGCGCGGGCCGGCCAGAGCACCGCCGGTGTCAGCACGCTCGGCTACGGTCGCCGGTCCGGACGCGGCCGGCGGCGGCGCCGCGTGCCGCAGCTCGACGGCCAGCCCCGCGATCAGGGCCCCCGTCAGCGCCACAACCACCGCCGCGACTGCGGTGGTCCACCGGGCCGAGATGGTCATCGATGTGCCGCCCGGGCCAGGGCCAGGAGGTGCTCTTTCTCCGGGCCTTTGACCAAGGCGGCTGCCTCCCGCGGGTCGGTAGGGCCGATGCCGAACGACGGGCAATCCTTGGCCAGCACACACACCCCGCAGGCCGGTTTGCGGGCATGGCACACCCGGCGGCCGTGAAAGATCACCCGGTGGCTCAGGATCGTCCATTGGCTACGCTCGATGAGTCCACCGACGACCTGCTCGACTTTGACTGGATCCTCTTCGGCGGTCCAGCCCCACCGGCGCGCCAGCCGTCCGAAGTGGGTGTCCACGGCGATGCCCGGCACCCCGAAGGCGTTGCCGAGGATGACGTTGGCCGTCTTGCGCCCCACCCCGGGCAGGCTGACCAGTTCGGCCATGGTGGCTGGCACCTCGCCGTCGAACCGCTCCACCAGTGCTTGGCCCAGACGAATCAGCGCCGTGGCTTTGTTACGGAAGAAACCGGTAGGACGAATGAGATCTTCCAGTTCGGTGCGTTCCGCCTGCGCGTAGTCCAGCGCGGACGGATAACGGGCGAACAACGCCGGTGTGGTCAGGTTGACCGTCGCGTCGGTGCACTGCGCCGACAACACCGTCGCCACCGTCAGTTCTAAGGGTGTGGTGAAATCCAGTTCGCAGTGCGCGTTCGGAAATGCCTGCGCTAGCTTGCGATTCATCCGCCGGGCACGTCGCACGAGCGCGACCCGGGTTTCGGCGGACCAGCGTCTCGACGACGCTGCCGCGCGCGCGATGCGTACGGTGCGTCCAGTGGGGGCGGATCGCGAAGTACGGGAGGGCTCGTCGATCATCACCTACCACCATCTACCACAGGGTAGGTGATTTGTGATCGAACCGAGACCTCGTCCGCCCGCCCTGGACCTTCCCCGTGTTTACTCTCAGCTTGTGTCCTGGTTGCTGGTGTCCGCCATCCCCACGCTGCTGATGCTGGCCACCGTCGGGCTGGAACGCATTGAAACCGGGCTCAACCGTGCCGGCGCTGCCGCCGCGCGCGCCACGGTGTTGCTAGACCCCGGCGTGGATCACGGCGAAGTGAATGCCGACTGACCTTCGGGCTTCGGGTGCGAATCTGGGGTTTCGAGCCACTCAGCGAGCTCATCGTGTGTAGCGTTGGCACGTCGGTTGGTGCCTACCTCTGGACTCATCCCGCAACCGGGTAGAAGCTGGTAAAGGTTGGTAGAAGTCGGTGCTGTTTTTGTACCGTCACAAGAGTATCTAGCTAAGGGGCAACGTGGACGAGATCCTGGCCAGGGCCGGAATCTTCCAGGGGGTCGAACCCAGCGCCGTCGCCGCGCTGACACAGCAGCTGCAGCCCGTCGACTTCCCGCGCGGACACGCCGTGTTCACCGAGGGGGAGCCCGGTGACCGGCTGTACATCATCGTCTCCGGAAAGGTCAAGATCGGCCGGCGCGCGCCGGACGGCCGGGAGAATCTGCTGACCATCATGGGCCCGTCGGACATGTTCGGCGAATTGTCGATCTTCGACCCCGGGCCGCGGACCTCCAGCGCCACCACCATCACCGAGGTGCGGGCGGTCTCGATGGACCGCGATGCACTGCGGGCGTGGATCTCCGATCGGCCCGAGATCGCCGAACAGCTGCTGCGGGTGTTGGCCCGCCGGTTGCGTCGCACCAACAACAACCTGGCCGACCTCATCTTCACCGATGTGCCCGGCCGCGTCGCCAAGCAGTTGCTGCAGCTCGCTCAGCGATTCGGCACCCAGGAGGGTGGTGCGCTGCGTGTCACCCATGACCTGACCCAGGAGGAGATCGCCCAACTGGTCGGGGCGTCGCGGGAGACGGTGAACAAGGCACTGGCCGATTTCGCCCACCGCGGCTGGATCC
>NZ_JBYCLE010000549.1:0-1233 GCF_057473765.1 Mycobacterium sp. TH-M106
CTTGATGACACGAGAAAACGATTCGTCGGGCGAACGCCGGGCAGCTCGCAGGCGTTCGTATGCCTCGAGATCGATCGATATGGTCTTGGTGGCCATGTTGCATGTATACATGCATGAGTACATGTACGCAATGCGTCTGCTGCCACCGTTCTCCCATGACGGGTATGACGGCGGGCGGGGCGCGCCGGTTCCCGCATCAGAACTCGGCGCGCACCGTCTCCGCGACGCTGACCGCGATCCGGCGCGCGGCCTCGGCATCGGCGGCTTCTACCATCACTCGGACCAGATGTTCGGTTCCCGACGGGCGCAACAGGATTCGCCCGGTGTCGCCGAGTTCGTCCTGTGCCCGCCGCACCGCCTCGCGCACCGCGAGTCTGCCGGCGGCGCTGGCCTTGTCGGTGACCTCGACGTTGATCAGCACCTGCGGCAGCGCGCGCATCGCCGACGCGAGGTCGGCCAGCGAGGCGCCGGTCTGGGCCATCCGTGACATCATCCTCAGCCCGGTGATGATGCCATCACCGGTGGTAGCCAGCTTCGGCAGCACGATGTGCCCGGACTGCTCGCCGCCGAGGGTGTAGCCACCGGCGCGCAGCTGCTCCAGGACGTGGCGGTCGCCGACGTCGGTGGTCTGCACGGCGACACCGGCCGCGCGCATGGCCAGATGCAACCCGAGGTTGCTCATCACCGTGGTCACCAAGGTGTCGCCGACCAGCTCGCCGGCCTCGCGCATGGCCAGGGCCAGCACCACCATGATGGCGTCGCCGTCGACAATGTTGCCGGCGGCGTCGACAGCCAGGCACCGGTCGGCGTCCCCGTCGTGCGCCAGGCCCAGGTCGGCGCCGTGAGCGACCACGGCAGCCTGCAGCGCAGCCAGATGCGTGGAGCCGCAGCCGTCGTTGATGTTCAGCCCATCGGGTTCTGCGTTGATCGCGATCACCTGGGCGCCAGCGGCGCGGTAGGCGCGCGGCGCGGCCACCGACGCCGCTCCGTGGGCGCAGTCCACCACGACCGTCAAGCCATCCAGCCGGGCGGTGCCCGCCGTGCGCAGGTGACGCAGGTAGCAGTCCAGCGCGTCGCCGGCGTCCACCACCCGCCCGAGCCCGGCACCGACCGGACGCAGCCCCGGACCGGCGGCGACCAGATCCTCGATCTGGTCCTCGGTGGCGTCGTCGAGCTTGTGTCCGCCCGGGCCGAAGAACTTGATGCCGTTGTCGGGCATCGGGTTGTGCGACG
>NZ_JBYCLE010000550.1:0-1654 GCF_057473765.1 Mycobacterium sp. TH-M106
TCGGCCTCGACGGTGATCTGCGAGCACAGCGACGACACGCGCGCGATCATCCGCAGCCCTTCGAGCAGCTCGCGTTCGGACTCGGCGTCCTCGGTGACGATCGTGGTGACGTCGGCGAGCATCTGCTGGAAGAACTGCCACGCGGGCCGCGCCTTCGGCGCGGGCTCAGCGGACGGCATGGGCGCGTTTTGAGACACCGTCTCATGGTAAGACTATGTATCAATCTCGAGGTGCCGAATCGCGCGAACTGGGGTGGGGCCGATGTCTGCCATGCCGTCACCGGCCGAACGGAAGCGAACCGCGACGCGTCAGCGCATCGCGGCCGCCGCGGCCCAGTTGGTGGCCGGCCGCGGTCTGGCGGGGACGACGGTGGACCACATCGCCGAGGCGGCCGGCATCGGCCGGGCGACCTTCTTCCGCTACTTCAGCTCCAAGGAGGACGCGGTGGCCGAGGGCATGAACGCCCACTGGCTGAACCGGATCACCGCCGCCCTGGCCGCGCAGCCGGCGCAGCTGGGCGCCGCCGAGGCGGTCGCCGGCGCGTTCGGCGAACTCGCCCGGGGGTTCGCCGACATCGAGGACCAGGTTCGCGAATTGGCTACCCTCACCAGGTCTTCCGAGGCGCTGGACGCCTGGACGCTGCACGTCTACGTGCGGTATGAGTTGGCGATCGCCGACCTCGTCGCGCCGCGGATACCCCGGTCGGCTCCGCAGGATCCCCGGCCCCGCCTGATCGGGGCGCTGGCCATGGCCACGGTCCGCATCGCCCTGGACGACTGGCTGAGCCACGGCGGATCGCTGCCCGACCGGGTGGGTCGGGGCCTGGCCGCGATCACCCTCGGGTAGTCCCCGCTCGACGGGCATTGGTCCTCCGATTGAGGACCAATGCCTCTGCCCCTGGCGCCCGCAACGCCGATATCTTGGTGTCTGCCTGCATGATTCGCGTTGCCGTCCGTTACGCGGAAGTTAACACCGGATGGCCGTACGACCACAGAACAAGGAGTCGTCGTGTCCCCTGAGCCCATGGCAGGCCACGTGGCGGGCGCCCCGTCGGGTGCACGGGCGCCGATCGAGCCCAACATGACCGGGCGCATGGCCGGCCTGCTCGACCGGGTCGACGGCCTGCTCCACAGCCTGTCGGACGCGGAGGAATCCTGGCAGAGCTGGCTGGCGGCCGTCGCGCCCCAGCATCGGGCGAGCGCGCGAAACCTGGTGCATTACTGGGCCATTCGCCAAACGGATCTGCGGCAGCTGCAAACGGGGCTCGCCGTATTCGGGCTTTCGTCGCTGGGCCGCAGCGAATCACACGTTCAGGCCACTCTCGCGGCGGTGCGCTCCGCGGGCGCCGCGATTCTGGGCGCCGAGTGGCAGCCGCCGGCGCCGTCGGCGGTGCCGATCGAAGAGGGACCAAAGATCTTGCGGCGACACGCGGTCGAGTTACTGGGGCCCCGCCCGGCCCACCGCATGGCACGCATCATGGTCACGCTGCCCTCCGAGGCCGCCACCGACCCGGACCTGGTGGGCGGATTCGTGCAGCGGGGCATGAACATCGCACGGATCAACTGCGCCCACGACGACGAACGCGCGTGGCGGGCGATGGCGCGCCACGTCCGGGACGCGGCCGCCCGAGCGGGCACCACCTGCCGGGTGGCGA
>NZ_JBYCLE010000551.1:0-2584 GCF_057473765.1 Mycobacterium sp. TH-M106
TGACCGCCAACGACACCCGGATTGTGCTGGGCAAGCTGGACCAGCGGCTCTACGCCAGCTCGGAAAGCGACAGCGCCAAAGCCGCAACCCGGCTGGCCTCAGACATGGGTGAGTTTTTCATGCCGTACCCTGGCACCCGCACCAACCAGGAGAGCACCCCGCTCAACGGCAATGGTCTGACCGGCAGCGCTTCGTACTACGAGGTGAAGTTCACCGACCCGGCGAAGCCGGTCGGCCAGATTTGGAGCGGCGTGATCGGTGTGCCGCCGGCCACCCCGACCGCACCCCCGGGCCCGCGTTGGTTTGTGGTGTGGATGGGAACCGCGAACAACCCGGTCGACAGGGCCGCGGCGACGGTGCTGGCTGAGTCCATCCGCCCCTTGGCGCCCCCGCCCGCCGCCCCGACAGCTCCCACGCCACCCGGAGCCTTGGCGCCCCCGCAACCACCAGGGGCCCCCGCAGCGGTCGCACCGCCCGAAGGTCAGGTGCCGCCACTGCCGCCGGCGGTGCAAGCACCCCCGGCGGCGCCCGCGGCACCCGGGCTGCCTCCGATCGGAGCGCCCCCACCTGCGGCGGCATGACACATCGGTGACCGAATCGCCGCCGAATCGGGTCGCGAAACCGTTACGCTGACCCGGTAACCGGGAACCAAGCCGGCCCAAGCCGGCCAAGCCGGCGGAAGCGAGGAGTTTCGGGATGGACGTGAACGTCGTGGCGGCGATGCAGTTTCTCGCCCTCAACGTCAGCGGTGGGACTGAGGTCGGCTGGATCGGCTACATCGTCATCGGCGGTATCGCCGGCTGGCTGGCGAGCAAGATCGTCAAGGGCAGCGGCGCCGGCATCCTGATGGACATCGTCGCCGGCGTCGTCGGGGCGCTCGGCACCGGAGTGGTGCTCAATGTGCTGGGTGTCGACGTCGGCAATGGCGGATACTGGTTCACCTTCTTCATCGCGCTGCTCGGAGCGGTGGTGCTGCTCTGGCTGCTCAGGCTGATCCGGAAAAGATAAACCAAGCAGGTACCGAGACTGCGGCCACGCGGGGTTCTCTCGCGGTCTGACACCCGAGCGCAGAATAGACGCCATGGGTGAAGGACCGCTGTGAGCGATATGCGGACCGGTCAGACCGGCACGACGATGAGCGCCTGGCGCGTGCGCCATCCCGGCCCGATGGACACCGGCCCGTTGCAATGGGTGACCACTGCGGTGCCCCGAACCGGCCCATCGGAATTGCTGGTTGCGGTGCACGCGTGCGGGGTGTGCCGCACCGACCTGCACGTCGCCGAGGGTGATCTTCCGGTGCACCGCAACCAGGTGATACCCGGCCATGAAGTGGTCGGCGAGGTCGTCGAAGTGGGCTCTGCGGTGGGCTCGGACGCCGGCGACCTCTTCACCGTAGGGGACCGGGTCGGCATCGCCTGGTTGCGGCAGACCTGCGGAGTGTGCGAATACTGTCGCCGCGGCGATGAGAACCTGTGCCCGAAATCCCGCTACACGGGCTGGGACGCCGATGGGGGTTACGCCGAATTCGCCATGGTGCCGGCGGCGTTCGCCCACCACCTGCCGAGCGGCTACAGCGACAGCGAACTGGCGCCGCTGCTCTGCGCCGGCATCATCGGCTACCGTTCGCTGCTGCGTGCCAGCCTGCCGCCCGGCGGCCGGCTGGGCCTGTACGGTTTCGGCGGCAGCGCGCACATCACCGCCCAGGTTGCGCTGGCGCAGGGCGCCGAGGTGCACGTGATGACCCGCGGCGCCCAAGCCCGTGAGTTGGCGATCGAACTCGGTGCGGCGTCGGCGCAGGGTGCGGCCGACCCGCCGCCGGTGCGGCTGGACGCCGCGATCCTGTTCGCCCCCGTCGGCGAATTGGTGCTGCCCGCCTGCGAGGCGCTGGACCGCGGTGGCACGCTGGCGATCGCCGGGATCCACCTCAGCGACATTCCGTCGCTCAACTACCAGCGTCATCTGTTCCAGGAGCGTCAGATCCGGTCGGTGACGTCGAACACCCGCGCCGACGCCCGGGCATTCCTGGAGTTCGCCGGGCAGCACCACATCACGGTGACCACACACGAATACCCGCTCGGGCAGGCTGACCGGGCACTGGGGGATTTGAGCGCCGGCCGTATCACCGGGGCGGCGGTGCTGTTGGTGTGACCAGGCAGCCGGGCTCAGGTCGACAGGTGCCACACCAGCGCGGCGGCCAGTGCCCCGACACCGTTCAGCGACCAATGCAGCGCGATCGGCGCGATCAGACTACCGCTGCGCCGCCGCAACCAGCTGAACACCAAGCCGGCTATCCCGGTGGCGAAGACCGCGAGAATCACCCCTGCCAGCATGCCGGGCAGCCCGCCGCCGAACAGCCGGGAGAAGCCGACGTTGCTGCCGGTCAGCCCCAGCGATGTGGCGATGTGCCACAAGCCGAACAGCAACGAGCCGGCCACGGCCACACCGCGGAACCCGCACGCCCGGTTCAATGCGCCGTGCAGCACACCTCGGAACGCCAACTCCTCGGGGATGACGGTTTGCAGCGGGATGATGATCATCGAGGCGACAAGCGCGCCGGAGACCGTCGCGTAGTGGTTGTTCATGA
>NZ_JBYCLE010000552.1:0-3676 GCF_057473765.1 Mycobacterium sp. TH-M106
CGTACTGCGCTTAAGCTCGGGCCGTGCCAAGTTTTCGGATCGCGCAAGCCGCCGAGCTGCTCGGCGTCAGCGACGACACCGTTCGCCGGTGGATCGACTCCGGTCGGCTGTCGGCGACGACCGGCAGTGGTCCGCGCATGGTCGACGGCGCGACACTGGCACGGTTCGCCCAGGAGCGCGCCACTGCTGAGCCGCTGTCGCGAAGCCCGGTCGTCGGGCAGTCCGCCCGCAACCGTCTGGTCGGGTTAGTGACCAACGTGCTGCGCGACACCGTGATGGCCCAGGTCGACATCCAGGCCGGCCCGTTCCGGCTGGTGTCGCTGGTCAGCCGGGAGGCCGTCGACGAGCTGCACCTGCAGCCGGGCAGCCTGGTGGTCGCCTCGGTGAAGGCCACCAACGTCGTCGTCGAGCTGCCCAGACCGTCCGGCCCGGCCAGCCGCATCGACCCGGCCACCGAATTCGGGTAACCGGTGTTACGTGGCGGGGTTATGTGGCGGTGTCACCGGTCGGTGTCATGTGGCGGTGTCACCCGTCGGTGTCACCCGTCGGCGGCAGCTACTATCGCGCCGAACGTGAACCTGTTGCGACTTTTCCGGCGATTTTTCGCAATGGTTTCACGCTCGGCGCAAACGATGAGAGGACGGCCATGACACAGGAAACGCCGGCGCTGACCGCCGTGGCGGCACGCGGCATCGCGATGACCGGGCCGTGGGGCCAAGTCTTCGGCCCGGTCGACCTGGACGTCGATGCCGGCGGGGTGACCGTGCTGACCTGCCCACCCGGGTCGGGCCGCACCGCGCTGCTGATGTGCCTGGCGGGCCGGATGGAGCCGACCTCGGGGTCGTTAACGGTGTTCGGGCGCAACCGCGCAAAGGACATCTTCGCGACGTCCGCGCTGGCCGGCATCGAGCAACTCGACTCGGTGTCCGAGTCGGTGACCGTGCGGGACCTGATCACCGAGCAGTTGCGCTGGGACGCGCCCTGGTACCGGTTAATCCGCCGCGCCGGCGAGCGCGACCGCGACCGGGTCTGCCGACCGGTCTTCGGTGAGCTGCCGCTGCCGCGGATCGGCGAATACGTCGACGGGCTCAGTGAACTCGACGGGTTGCTGCTGCGCATCGCGCTGGCCAACACCGCCGCCCGACCGTTGCTGGTTGTCGGCGGTATCGACCAGGTGGCCAGCGACCGCAACCGCGAAGCCCTGGTGCGCCGCCTCGTTGACCTTGGGGAGCGGCAGACCGTGATCACCGCCAGCGTCAACGAGCTCCCGGACGGGCTGGGTGTCCGAGCGCAGATCCCCGTCGCGCACCTGGAACGTGCCGAGCTCACCGCAGAGCCGCAAGGCCAGAAAGGGGGCGATTGACCATGCTCGCCGGAATGTCGCTGGGGACCGACCTCAAGCGGTACTCCCGCGGCACCATGCCGCGGGTGGCCCTGATCACGATCATCGTGCTGCCGCTGCTGTACGGCGCGATGTACCTGTGGGCGTTCTGGAATCCGTTCGCCGCGCTCGACAGAATTCCGGTCGCGCTGGTCGACGAGGACCGCGGTGCGACCGTCGACGGCCGGCAGGTGCACGCCGGTGACCAGGTGGCCGAGGCGCTGATGCGCTCCGGTGAGCTGGATCTGCACCGCATGTCGGCAAGCCAAGCCGCCAAAGGGGTCTCCGACGGCAGCTACTACTTCTCCATCACGTTACCCGCGGATTTCAGTGCCGCCGTGGTGTCGCCGGCGGGTCCGCACCCGCGCAAGGCGGCGATCCAATTCCGGTTCAACGACGCCAACAATTACCTGGCATCCGTCATGGGCCAGAACGCTGCCCGAGAGGTGCTCAATCAGGCCAGTGCCAAGGTCGGCGAGCAAGTCATCGGAACCGCGTTAAGCCAGGTCACCGATGAGGTCAAGAAGGCGGCCGTCGGCGCCGGGCAGCTGTCAGACGGATCGCACATGCTTGCGGTGAACCTAGCGACCGCGCGCGACGGCGCGGCAACACTGGCCGCCGGCGCTGGCCAGCTCTCCGCGGGGATCCAGCAGGCCACCGACCCGCTACTGAAACTGATGGACGACCTGAACGGGCCGGCTTTCGACCCCAACGAGGTCGGCGCCGCCGCAACCCGGCTGAGCGGCAACATCAAGAACGTGACCGACCGGCTCGCGGCGCTCAACATCGACTACCAGGCGGCCGCCGGGATCGTCAACCAGGTGGTGGACGGCTTGCGCGCCAACCCCGATCCCACCGTGCGGGGACTCGGTGAGTCACTGGCCGGCGCGCAACGCCTGCTCAACGCCGAAGGGATGGACCCGGCCACCGACGACGGGCTGGCGCAGCTGCGCACCAACGCTCAGCAGCTGGAAAACGACCTGGCCGATCCCCACAGCCGGCTGCGGACGTTCATCACCCACACGCTCGACGGCGGCCTGAAATCCGATCTGATCGCGTTGCGCAACGGTGCCTCCGACCTTGACGCGGGCACGCACAAGCTCAACGGCGGGCTGGTGGAGTTGGCGAACGGCGGCGACAAACTCAAAGACGGAGCCCAGCAGCTGGCAGCCGGGCTGGGCGAGGCCTCAGACCGGGTGTCGACGCTCACCGATCAGCAGCGCATCGACGTCGCGCACATCCTGGCGAGCCCGGTCGGGGTCGGTATGGATTTCACCCATCACGCCGCGACGTTCGGGACCGGATTCGCGCCGTTCTTCCTGCCGCTCGCGCTGTTCATCGGCGCGTTGATCATCTGGATGCTGTTGACTCCGTTGCAGACTCGCGCCATCGTCAACGGACTCGGCGCGTTGCGGGTGGTGCTGGCCTCCTACTGGCCGGCGCTGCTGCTCGGAGTGGGCCAGGTGGTCCTGATGTATGCGGTGGTGCACTTCGGTGTCGGCCTGAATGCCCCAGATGCCCGGTACGCGGCGGGCATGATCGGGTTCTTGGCCCTGATCGCGGCCGCGTTCGTGGCGCTGATCCAGGCGTTCAACGCGGTGCTGGGGGTCGCAGTAGGCCGGGTAGTCACGTTGGCGTTCTTGATGTTTCAGCTGGTGTCGTCCGGCGGCGTCTATCCGGTGGAAACCACGGCGAAGCCGTTCCAGATCCTGCATCCCTACGATCCGATGACCTATGCGGTCGACGGCCTGCGCCAGTTGACGGTCGGCGGCATCGACACCAGGATGTGGACTTCGGTGGGCGTCCTGTTCGGGGTACTCGCCGCGTCGCTGGCGGCCAGCGCGTGGGCGGCCCGGCGTGATCGCCAGTTCACGCTGGAACGCCTGTATCCGCCGATCGAAGTGTGACGTGTTGCGGCGACGGACGTTGCTGCGCGGCGCCGCTGCGCTCGGCGCGGCCGCCGTGGCGCCCTGGCCGAGCGGGTGTGCCCCGGGTGGCGACGGCGATGATGGGGCGCTGACTTTCTTCTTCGCGGCCAACCCCGAGGAGCGCGACGCCCGGATGGGGATCATCGAGGCGTTCGAGCGCGAACACCCCGACATCAGGGTCCGCACGGTGTTGTCGGGGGGAGACCCGATGCAGCAGATGTCGACGTTCTGCGCCGGCGGCAAATGTCCCGACGTGTTAATGGCGTGGGAGCTGAGTTACGCCGGCTTGGCCGACCGGGGCGTGCTGGCCGATCTGGGCACCCTGCTCGAGCGCGACCGGGAGTTCGCTTCAGAGCTGGCGTCCGAC
>NZ_JBYCLE010000553.1:0-2257 GCF_057473765.1 Mycobacterium sp. TH-M106
TGGAAGCTGCAGGTCGGTGGCAAGCGGCTGGTGCAAAAGGCCCGCCAATCCGGTGCGCCGATCGATGGGCTGGTGGTCAGCGCCGGCATCCCCGACCTGGAAGACGCCGTCGAGCTCATCGACGAACTGAACGGGGTCGGCATCAGCCACGTGGTGTTCAAACCGGGCACCGTGGAGCAGATCCGGTCGGTGATCCGCATCGCCGCGGAGGTACCCACCAAGCCGGTCATCATGCACGTCGAGGGCGGGCGCGCCGGCGGGCACCACTCTTGGGAGGACCTCGACGACCTGCTGCTGGCCACCTACTCGGAGCTGCGCTCGCAGCCGAACATCACCGTCTGCGTCGGCGGCGGAATCGGGACCCCGGAGCGGGCTGCCGAATACCTTTGCGGCCACTGGGCGACAGCGCACGGGTTCCCGTCGATGCCCATCGACGGCATTCTGGTCGGCACCGCCGCGATGGCCACCCAAGAATCCACCACCTCGCCGTCGGTGAAGCGGATGCTGGTCGACACGCAGGGCACGGACCAGTGGATCAGCGCCGGAAAAGCCCAGGGCGGCATGGCTTCCAGCCGCAGCCAGCTCGGCGCGGACATCCACGAGATCGACAACACCGCGTCGCGGTGCGGGCGGCTGCTCGACCAGGTCGCCGGCGACGCCGACGCGGTCGCGGCGCGCCGCGACGAGATTATCGCAGCGTTGGCCAACACCGCCAAGCCCTACTTCGGCGACGCCGCCGAGATGACCTACGCCCAGTGGCTGCGCCGCTACGTCGAGTTGAGCATCGGGGACGGAGACTTCACCGCTGTATACCCCGCCTCCACCGCACCGGGCAGCCCGTGGCTGGCCGACACCTGGCGAGACCGATTCGGTGCGATGCTGCAGCGCGCTGAATCCCGGCTGCACGAGCAAGATTTCGGTTCCATCGAGACGCTGTTCGACGACGAGCAGCTGCTGGAACGGCCAGCCGATGCCATCGCCACCCTGCTGGCCCGCTACCCCGACGCCGAGACCGTGCAACTGCACCCAGCCGACGTGGCGTTCTTCGTGACGCTCTGTAAGACGCTGGGCAAACCGGTCAACTTCGTGCCGGTGATCGATTCCGACGTGCGCCGCTGGTGGCGCAGCGACTCACTGTGGCAGGCCCACGATGCCCGTTACGACGCCGACCAGGTGTGCATCATCCCCGGCATCGCGTCGGTGGCCGGCATCACCCGCGTCGACGAACCCGTCGGCGAGCTGCTGGACCGGTTCGAGCAGACGGCGATCGATCAGCTGCTGTCAGCCGGGGCAGAGCCGGCGCCGGTGACCGCGCGCCGGCAGGGCCGCGCCGGCGTCAGCGGGCCGCTCGCCGTCATGCTCGACGTTCCCGACGTGCTGTGGGCTGGCCGCACCGCGGCCAACCCGGTGCACCGCATTGCCGGCGCCAACGAGTGGCAGGTGCACGAAAACCGCACTGCCACCCACTCGCCCACCAGGGCGCGGCTGGAAGTCGTCTCCGATGACCAGGTGACGCTGAGCGTTCCGCTGTCGGGCACCTGGATCGACATCCGGTTCACGCTGCCGGCACCCGTCGCCGACGGCGCCACCCCGCTGGTGCGGGACGACGACGCCGCGGCGGCGATGCGCTCGGTGTTGGCCATCGCCGCCGGCGTCGACGGGCCGGACGCGCTGCCACCGGTACATGACGGCACGGCCCACCTGACCGTCGACTGGGACCCCGAACTGGTCGCCGACCACACCGGCGTCACCGCCACCTTCGGCGCGTCGCTAGCTCCGGGGCCGTCCACGGTGCCCGACGCGCTGGTCGGGCGTTGCTGGCCTGCGGTGTTCGCGGTCATCGGCTCGGCGGTCACCGACACCGGTTTGCCGGTGGTGGAGGGTCTGCTCTCCCTGGTGCATCTGGACCACGCCGTGCACCTGCTGAGTCCACTGCCCGACGTACCGACCCAATTGAAGGCCACCGCAACGGTTTCCGCCGTCACCGATACCGAGGTGGGCCGCGTCGTCCCGGTCTCGGTCACGGTCGCGACAAGCGGCGGCACGGTACTGGCCACCCTGGCGGAGCGGTTCGCGATCCGCGGCCGCACCGGTGCCGCCGAGCTCACCGACCCGGCCCGGGCCGGCGGTGCGATCTCCGCCGTAGGCGGCACCACCGATACCCCGCGCCGCCGCCGTCGCGACATCACCATGACCGCACCGGCGGACATGCGGCCGTTCGCGGTGGTGTCCGGCGACCACAACCCGATCCACACCG
>NZ_JBYCLE010000554.1:0-1588 GCF_057473765.1 Mycobacterium sp. TH-M106
ATGGAGATCGGCAACCACACCTGGGAACACCCCAACATGACCACCATCCCGGCGGCCGACGTTCCCGGGCAGCTGTCGAAGGCCAACGACGCGATCAACGCCGCCACCGGGCTCACCCCGACGCTGTGGCGCCCTGCCGGCGGGTTGACCAACGACGCGGTCAATCAGCGGGCGGCCAAGCTCGGATTGGCCTGCATCCTGTGGGACGTCATCCCGTTCGACTGGATCAACGACGCCGACACCGCGGCCACCCGCGATGTGCTGATGAGCCAGATAAAGCCTGGCTCGGTGGTGTTGTTCCATGACAGCTACTCATCCACAGTGGACCTGGTGTATCAGTTCATTCCGGTGTTGCGGGCCAACGGCTATCACCTGGTCACGGTCAGCCAGCTGCTCGGTCCGCGCGCACCGGGCAGCGTCTACGGCAGCAGGGAGAACGGGCCGCCTGTCAACGACCTGCATGACATCCCGGCGGCCGAGATCCCGTCGTTGCCGAACACGCCGTCACCGGCGCCGATGCCGAACTTCCCGATCACCGACATCTCCGGCGCCAACTCCGGCGGTCCCAACAACGGGGTGTAGTCGCGACCGACGAATGTCGGTGGGCGGCGTTACAACGGCCTGATGCTCAGCCCGGCATGATCTCGAAACGGGTCCTGTTGTGAATCCGGTAGACCCGGAAGTCTGCGTCCAGGGTGAAGATTCGTCGGTCGCTGCGTTCCTCGGCCAGCGCGACGAGAGTGGCGCCGGCGAGATCCATTGGCTGGTCGGCATATTTGGCCATCAGCGCCGCACTTCGTTCGAGCGTCGCGGTTGAGAGTTCTGCGATGTCCAGCCGCCCGCTCAGCAGTAGCGTCCAAAGGGCATGCTGGCCGGTCGCGCCACCGGCTCGACCCAGCAAATACATTGCCTCGGTGAACGCCGGCCAGGTGGTCACCAGCGGCAGTGTCAGCGTGCGGAGCGTCAGGACACACGTTTCATGGTCGGCTTCGTCGGCATCGATCAACGCTACTAGTGGACCCGCGTCGGTGAGGGTCACCGGCTGCGTCGACGCTCGCTGACGGCGTCGGCGAAAACTTTGCCGGTCTGACGAGCCCTACCGCCGCCGCCATGGATCACGCCGAGCACATCGGTGAAGTCCTCGTGGCTGCCAATGGTCAACAGTTCGTCGGCACGCTGGGCGGCCGCCCGCCGGATAAACTCCGAGAGCGATTCGCCAGCGACCGCGGCGGCCCGCTGAAGTCGCTTCTCCAATTCAGGAGTCAACCGAAGAGTTTTCACCGCACGAGCGTATCACGTTTAGCGACAGACGTGATACGCGTGGCGGCCCCCGACCGCCGCCGCTAGTCCTCCTCCACCTTCGCCATGGCCAGGACATCCAGCCGCTTGTCGAGTTCGGCCTCGGAGAGTTTGTCGCCGATCAGCCCCCGGTCGATCACGGCCTGGCGGATCGTCTTGTGCTCCTTGAGCGCCTCCTTGGCCACCGCGGCAGCTTCCTCGTAACCGATCGCGGAGTTCAGCGGCGTCACGATCGACGGACTGGATTCGGCCAGCTCGCGCAGATGCTCGACGTTGGCGGTCAGCCCGG
>NZ_JBYCLE010000555.1:0-4140 GCF_057473765.1 Mycobacterium sp. TH-M106
CGTAGCGGACGTCGAACGGCTCGTCGTCGACCATCAGCCGGATGATCTTGCCGTTGGTGACGTTGACGACGGTCTGGCCGGCCTCGGGATAGCCGTAGCCGGCTTCGGCGTAGGGCAGTGGCCGCACCTCGTAAAACGAATTCAGGTAGGTGCCGGGCAGGCCCGACGGCTCACCTTCGTCGAGGTTGCCGCGCAACCCGATGTGCCCGTTGGAAAGAGCGAACAACGACTCGGCTTGCGCCTGCACCTCCAAGTCGAGATGGGTCTCGCGTACCTGCCAGGGTTCGACGGGAAAAATCTGTTCGGGAATCATCATCGCCGCCTACATTGCCGCCTACAGCAGTTCCGCAAGATCGGCGACCACGACGTCGGCGCCGCTGTCGCGCAGCTCCTTGGCCTGACCGACCCGGTCGACACCCACCACGAAGCCGAAGTTACCGGCCCGCCCCGCTGCCACACCGGCCAGGGCGTCTTCGAACACCGCGGCCGCGGCGGGAGGGACCGCCAGCAGCTGTGCGGCCCAAAGGAAGGAGTCCGGCGCCGGCTTGCCCGCGAGGTGTTCGGTGCGCAGCGTCACACCGTCGACGCGGTGGCCGATGAAGCGGTCGAGCCCGGTGACCGCCAGGATCTCGCCCGCGTTGGCGCTCGCCGACACCACCGCCGTGGACAAGCCCGCGCCGGCGACCGCCTCCAGGTAGCGCCGCGATCCGTCGAACACGGTGACGCCGTCGTCGTGCAGCGTCTGCTGGAACGCCGCGTTCTTGCGGGCGCCCAGGCCGTGCACCGTCTCCGCGTCGGGTGGATCGTCGGGGCCGCCCTCGGGCAGTTCGATGCCCCGGCTGGCCAGGAACGATCGCACACCGTCTTCGCGTTTCTTGCCGTCGACGAATTGTCGGTAGTCCGAAGCCGGGTCGAACGGGACGAACCTTTCCGCGGTGTGTTCGGCCCGCTGCTGCAGGTAGGCGTCGAACATGGCCTTCCAGGCCTTGGTGTGCACGCTCGCGGTGTCGGTCAGTACACCGTCGAGGTCGAACAGGCAGGCGTGCACCGTCTCGGGCAGACCCAGCACAGCGACTCCTTTCGGCTCAGGGCGGTACCACTACATCACGTCTGCACCGCGTCTGCAGCCCAACCGGCTGCGCTTTCGCCGTAGCGGCTGCGCCTCAATAGACTCAAGCCGTGCAGTCAGCATCGCCGCGTCCGGTTCTGGTGGTCGACTTCGGCGCACAGTATGCCCAGCTGATCGCCCGGCGAGTCCGCGAGGCGCGGGTGTTCTCCGAAGTCGTTCCGCACACCGAGCCGGTCGCCGAGATCAAGGCCCGCGACCCGCAGGCGATCGTGCTCTCCGGCGGGCCGGCCAGCGTCTACGCCGATGGCGCGCCGCAACTGGACCCGGCGCTGTTCGACCTGGGGGTGCCGGTGTTCGGCATCTGCTACGGCTTTCAGGCGATGGCGCAGGCCCTGGGCGGTACCGTAGCACGAACCGGCACCAGCGAATACGGCCGCACCGAGATGAAAGTTCTTGGCGGCGAACTGCATTCGGGCCTGGCTGACACGCAGCAGGTGTGGATGAGCCACGGCGACGCGGTCACCGCCGCGCCGGACGGATTTGAGGTGGTGGCCACCAGCGCGGCTTCCCCGGTGGCCGGCTTCGAAAACCGGACCCGCCGTCTGGCCGGTGTGCAGTATCACCCGGAGGTGATCCACACCCCGCACGGACAGCAGGTGCTCAGCCAGTTCCTGCACGAGTTCGCCGGCCTCGCCGCGGACTGGACGGCGGCCGGAATCGCCGACGCACTGGTCGAGCAGGTGCGCGAACAGGTCGGCGACGGCCATGCGATCTGCGGCCTGTCCGGCGGCGTGGATTCCGCGGTGGCGGCGGCGCTGGTGCAGCGCGCTATCGGGGCTCGGCTGACCTGTGTCTTCGTCGACCACGGGCTGCTGCGTGCCGGTGAGCGCGAGCAGGTGCAGCGCGACTTCGTCGCCGCCACCGGCGCGCGGCTGGTCACCGTCGACGCCCGGGACACCTTCCTGCAGGCGCTGTCCGGGGTGAGCAACCCCGAGGGCAAGCGCAAGATCATCGGCCGGCAGTTCATCCGCGCCTTCGAGGGTGCGGTGCGCGATGTCATGGGCGGCGAGGACGTCGAGTTCCTGGTGCAGGGCACGTTGTATCCGGACGTGGTGGAGTCCGGCGGCGGGACGGGTGCGGCGAGCATCAAGAGCCACCACAACGTCGGCGGCCTGCCCGACGACCTGAAGTTCACCCTGGTCGAACCGCTGCGGCTGTTGTTCAAAGACGAGGTGCGCGCGGTCGGTCGCGAGTTGGGCTTGCCCGAGGAAATCGTTGCGCGCCAACCGTTCCCGGGGCCGGGGCTGGGAATCCGGATCGTCGGGGAGGTCACCGCGGCGCGGCTGGACACGCTGCGGCGCGCCGACGCGATCACCCGTGAGGAACTGACCGCTGCCGGCCTGGACACCCAGATCTGGCAGTGCCCGGTGGTGCTGCTGGCCGACATTCGTTCGGTCGGCGTGCAGGGCGACGGCCGCACCTACGGCCATCCGATCGTGCTGCGTCCGGTGTCCAGCGAGGACGCCATGACCGCCGACTGGACCCGGGTGCCCTACGAGGTGCTGGAGCGCATTTCGACGCGGATCACCAACGAGGTGCCCGAGGTCAACCGGGTGGTGCTCGACGTCACCAGCAAGCCGCCCGGCACCATCGAGTGGGAGTAACCGTTCCCGGGTCACGTCCGTCACTTGCGTACGTCCGTCACATGCGTACGTCCGTCACTTGCGTACCGGAAACCGGGCCGGCTTGACCTTGTCGGTGGGGAGGTGTTCACTCGAATCAATCGAACATAGTTTCGAGTCGATTTCGAGGTTCCTGGAGGCGACTATGACGGCGGCTGTGGCCGTGGGGCGGCGTCATAACGACCCTGCTGACCAGCTGGAACAGCTGCGCCGGCAGATGGCGGCGGTGTCCGGGAAGGTGGGGCCCGGATGGTGCGGCGAAACGTCCGGTTCGGCGCCGGAATCTCTGCTGCCGGTCCCGGAGTCACTGGCCGAAGCGCTGCCCGCCGGGTTGCCGCGGGGAACGGTGGCAGTGGCCTCCGGAGCCCGGTCGCTGGCGTTGAGCATGGTGGCCGCGGTGACGGGCGCCGGGGGCAATGCAGTCATCGTCGGCCAGCCGGACACCGGGCTGCTGGCCGTCGCCGAGATGGGCGCCGACCTGAGCCGGCTGGCGGTGGTCCCCGACCCCGGCACCGATCCGGTGGAGGTCGCCGCGGTGCTCGTGGACGGAATGGATCTGGTGGTCCTCGGGCTGGGCGGGCGATCGGTGCCGGCGGCGCGGGCCCGGGCGGTGGTATCCCGCGCCCGCCAGAAGGGCTGCGCCCTGCTGGTCACCGGCGGCAACTGGCCGGGCGCGGCGCTGCGGCTGGATGCCCGGGTGCGTGTCTATGAGATAGCGGGTGGGGCAACGGAGCCCGGATTCGGGCGGATCAGCGCGGTGCGGCTCGAGGTGCAGGCGCGGGGACGGATGCCCGGGTCTGCAGCTGGGTCTGCAGCTGGGTCTCCAGCCGGATCTCGAGCCGGGTCTGCAGCCGGGTCTCCAGCCGGGTGAGGCGCTTCGGTGTCGTCGCGGGTGTTAGCGATCTGGTGCATGGATTGGCCCGCTGCCGCTGCGGCGGCCGCCGCGGGCCTGCCGGCTACCGCCCCGGTCGCGGTCACCTTGGCCAATCGGGTGCTGGCCTGCTCGTCGGCGGCCCGCGCCGCGGGAGTACGGCGCGGACTGCGGCGCCGGGAGGCCGCGGCCCGCTGCCCGCAGCTGCATGTGGTAGCCGCGGACACCGACCGCGACGCCCGGTGCTTCGAGCCGGTGCTCGCCGCGGTGGACGAACTGGTACCCCGCGCCCTCGGCGTTGAGGTGCTGCGGCCGGGGCTGCTGGTGCTGCCGGTGCGCGGGGCGGCCCGGGCGTTCGGCTCCGAACAGAACCTGGCCGAACGGCTGGTCGACGCGGTGGCTGTGAGTACAGCGGCCGGCACCGAATGTCAGGCCGGGATCGCCGACCGGTTGTCCACCGCGGTGTTCGCCGCCCGCGCCGGTCGGGTGATAGAGCCGGGCTGCGACGCGCGGTTTTT
>NZ_JBYCLE010000556.1:0-1927 GCF_057473765.1 Mycobacterium sp. TH-M106
GCCGGAAGCCGGTCAGGCCCAGCGACCGGAAGCCGGCGTCGGCGACCGCGATCACCTCCGCGTCCAGCGCGGGATCGTCGACACCGATCGCCTCCACTCCGACCTGCTGCAGCTGTCGGTAGCGGCCAGCCTGGGGGCGCTCGTAGCGGAAGAACGGCCCCGCGTAGCACAGCTTGACCGGCAGCCCGCCGCGGTCCAGTCCGTGCTCGATCACCGCACGCACCACCGGCGCGGTGCCTTCCGGGCGCAGTGTCACCGAGCGGCCCCCGCGGTCGGCGAATGTGTACATCTCCTTGGCGACCACGTCGCTGGACTCGCCCACCCCGCGCGCGAACAGTGCGGTGTCCTCGAAGACGGGCAGTTCGACGTCGCTGTAGCCGGCGCGGCGGGCGGCGGTGAGCAACCCGTCGCGCACGGCGACGAAGGCCGACGAGGACGGCGGCAGGTAGTCCGGCACCCCTTTGGGCGCCGCGATGGGGGTCACGCGCTCAACCCCTGCAGGAACGGGTTGTGGCGACGCTCGGCGCCGATGGTGGTCTTCGGGCCGTGCCCGGGCAGCACCACGGTGTCGTCGTCAAGCACCAGCAGTTTGTCGACGATGGACCCCAGCAGGTCGCGTCCGCTGCCGCCGGGCAGGTCGGTGCGGCCCACCGAGCCGGCAAACAGCGTGTCCCCGCTGAACACCAGGGCCCGGGGGCCGTCCGAGCCGTCCGGGATGCGAAAGCTCACCGAGCCGCGGGTGTGCCCGGGGGTGTGGTCGACCGCCACGCTGATGCCGCCGAGTTCGACCCGGGCACCGTCGCGGTCCAGCTCGACCACCTGCCTGGGCTCGGTGAAGAAAGCGCTCGCCAGCAGCTGGCCCAGCCGCGGCCCGAAGCCCCGGATCGGGTCGGTGAGCATGAACCGGTCCGCGGGATGAATGTAGGCCGGACAACCGTAGCTGTCGGACACCTTCTGCGCCGACCAGATGTGGTCGATGTGGCCGTGGGTGAGCAGCACCGCGGCCGGGGTGAGCCGATGCTGGTCGAGGATGCGGCGCAGCGGCGCGAACGCGCGCTGGCCGGGGTCGACGATGACGGCATCGGCGCCGGGGCGGCAGGCGACGACGTAGCAGTTGCACGCCAGCATCCCGGCGGGAAATCCGGTGACCAACACGTCCGCCAGTTTCCCACCCCGCACGGGCGGTGATGTGGCCCGGCCTGGCACACTTTGTCCGTGCCGACCAACGAACAACGACGCGAGACCGCCAAACGCAAACTCCAACAACAGCTGGAACGCCGTGCCAGGCAGGCCCGTCGGAACCGAATTCTCGCCATCGCCGGTGCGATCGGCACGGCGGTGCTCGTGGCGGGCGCCGCGACGACGGCGGTGATCCGGATGAAGCACCGCTCGCACGACGAGACGACGACGCAGGCCGAGGCGCTCCCGGATTCCGATGCCCCGCAACTGCCGAAGTTCATCCCGTCGCCGACGGTGGGCGCCAAGTGTGAGTACCCGCCGTCGGCGCAACCGGCGGCCAAACAGGTGGAGCCGCCGCGAGCGGGCAAGGTGCCGACCGATCCGGCCCAGGTCAGCGTCAGCATGATGACCGATCAGGGGCCGATCGGCCTGCTGCTCGACAATGCCGAATCGCCCTGCACGGTCAACAGCTTCATCAGCCTGGCGAGCAAGGGCTTCTTCGACAACACCGGTTGCCACCGGCTGACCACCGCGCCGGAGCTGCATGTGCTGCAGTGCGGCGACCCGACCGGCGACGGCACCGGCGGTCCGGGGTATGAGTTCGCCAACGAATACCCCACCACCCAGTACCAGCCCGGCGACCCCGCGCTTGCCGAACCCGTGGTCTACCCGCGCGGCACGCTGGCGATGGCCAACTCCGGGCCGAACACCAACGGCAGCCAGTTCTTCCTGGTGTACCAAGATTCCA
>NZ_JBYCLE010000557.1:0-19389 GCF_057473765.1 Mycobacterium sp. TH-M106
AGGACCGGGTGGTGGTGGAGTTGTCTCCCTACGACCTGTCCCGCGGCCGCATCGTCTACCGGTACAAGTAGCCAGGCCTTCCGGCCCGACCAGCACGTCAGCTCTTCGATAGGACAGGACACCACAGCCGTGAAGGTGAAGCCGAGCGTCAAGCCGATCTGCGATAAATGCAGGGTGATCCGTCGGCACGGGCGGATCATGGTGATCTGCTCGGACCCGCGCCACAAGCAGAGACAAGGCTAGCCAGGGCTAGTCAGGACTAGACAGGGCTCCTGTTCTGCCACCGACAACTGAATGCAGACCTCCCAGCACCAGTGAGCGGCTGGCATCTTCACGAGATGGGCCAGCTCATCAACGTCCGGATACGGAGGCCGGACCCCGGAGCTTCTCGCTCCGGGACGGGCTGGGACCAGACCTCCGCGACGAAGACGAAAGGGGTATGCCCCGATGGCTCGACTTGTGGGCGTCGACCTGCCGCGCGACAAGCGGATGGAGGTCGCGCTGACCTACATCTACGGCGTCGGCCGCACTCGCTCCAACGAGATCCTGGCCGCCACCGGTATCGACAAGGACCAGCGCAGCAAGGATCTGACCGAAGAGCAGGTCGCCCAGCTGCGCGACTACATCGAAGGCAACCTGAAGGTGGAGGGCGATCTGCGCCGCGAAGTGCAGGCCGACATCCGCCGCAAGATCGAGATCGGCTGCTACCAGGGTCTGCGGCACCGTCGCGGCATGCCGGTGCGCGGCCAGCGGACCAAGACCAATGCCCGCACCCGCAAGGGTCCCAAGCGCACCATCGCCGGCAAGAAGAAGGCCAGGTAACCCATGCCGCCGAAGAAAGCAACCGCCGCGACACCGAAGAAGCGAGCCAAGCCCGTCAAGGCGCGGCGGCGGGAGAAGAAGAATGTTCCGCACGGCGCCGCCCACATCAAGAGCACGTTCAACAACACGATCGTGACGATCACCGACCCGCAGGGCAACGTCATCGCCTGGGCGTCGTCGGGTCACGTCGGCTTCAAGGGGTCACGCAAGTCCACGCCGTTCGCCGCGCAGCTGGCCGCCGAGAGCGCCGCGCGCAAGGCACAAGAGCACGGGGTTCGCAAAGTGGACGTGTTCGTCAAGGGACCCGGGTCGGGCCGAGAAACCGCGATCCGGTCGCTGCAGGCCGCCGGCTTGGAGGTCGGCGGGATTTCCGACGTCACCCCGCAGCCGCACAACGGCTGCCGCCCGCCCAAGCGGCGCAGAGTCTAAGAGGGTCGAGGAGGTTTAGCGCAAACATGGCTCGGTACACCGGACCCGTCACCCGCAAGTCGCGCCGGCTCGGCGTCGACTTGGTCGGCGGCGACCAGGCATTCGAGAAGCGGCCGTATCCGCCCGGTCAGCACGGCCGCGCACGAATCAAGGAGAGCGAGTTTCGCCTGCAGTTGCAGGAGAAGCAGAAGGCGCGCTTCACCTACGGCGTGATGGAGAAGCAGTTCCGCCGCTACTACGAGCAGGCGGTGCGCCGCGGCGGCAAGACCGGCGAGGAGCTGCTGCGCATCTTGGAGAGCCGGCTGGACAACGTGGTCTACCGCGCCGGACTGGCCCGGACCCGGCGGATGGCCCGCCAGCTGGTCAGCCACGGGCATTTCACCGTCAACGGCGTCAAGGTGGATGTTCCCAGCTATCAGGTGGCGCAGTACGACATCATCGACGTGCGGGACAAGTCGCTGAATACGCTGCCGTTCCAGATCGCCCGCGAGACCGCGGGGGATCGCCCTGTACCGGGTTGGCTGCAGGTGGCCGGGGAGCGGCAGCGCATCCTGGTCCACCAGCTGCCCGATCGGGCGCAGATCGATGTCCCACTGACCGAGCAGCTGATCATCGAGTTCTACTCGAAGTAACACCACCCTCGGGGGCGCGCCCCCGAGTACCCCCGATGGCATCAAATAGCGGGTGCCGAGAAGGAGAAGAAAACACCATGCTGATCTCTCAACGCCCCACCCTCTCCGAAGAGGTCATCGCCGAGGACCGGTCGCATTTCGTCATCGAACCGTTGGAGCCCGGTTTCGGCTACACCCTGGGTAATTCGCTGCGGCGCACCCTGCTGTCGTCGATTCCCGGAGCAGCAGTGACCAGTATCCGCATCGACGGCGTGCTGCACGAGTTCACCACCGTGCCCGGCGTCAAGGAGGATGTCACCGACATCATCTTGAACCTCAAGGGTTTGGTGGTGTCGTCGCAGGAGGACGAGCCGGTCACCATGTACCTGCGCAAGCAGGGGCCCGGCGAGGTCACCGCCGGCGACATCGTGCCGCCGGCGGGAGTGACGGTGCACAACCCGGACATGCACATCGCGACGCTCAACGACAAGGGCAAGCTGGAAGTGGAGCTGATCGTCGAACGCGGCCGCGGCTATGTTCCGGCCGTTCAGAACAAGGCTTCCGGTGCCGAGATCGGGCGCATCCCAGTCGATTCCATCTACTCGCCGGTGCTCAAGGTCACCTACAAGGTGGAGGCCACTCGTGTCGAGCAGCGCACCGACTTCGACAAGCTGGTGCTGGACGTGGAGACCAAGAACTCGATCACCCCGCGTGACGCGCTGGCATCGGCGGGCAAGACCTTAGTTGAGTTGTTCGGCCTGGCAAGGGAGCTCAACGTCGAAGCCGAAGGCATTGAGATCGGGCCGTCGCCGGCCGAAGCCGACCACATCGCGTCGTTCGCGTTGCCGATCGACGATCTGGACCTGACCGTGCGGTCCTACAACTGCCTCAAGCGCGAGGGTGTGCACACTGTCGGGGAGTTGGTGGGCCGCACCGAGTCCGACCTGCTGGACATCCGCAACTTCGGCCAGAAGTCCATCGACGAGGTGAAGGTCAAGCTGCACCAGCTGGGCCTCTCGCTCAAGGACAGCCCGGCCACCTTCGATCCGTCGCAAGTGACGGGTTACGACGTCGCCACCGGAACCTGGACGGCCGACGCCGGCTACGACGACCAGGACTACGCCGAGACCGAACAGCTTTAGAACAGGAGCGGCAGCCATGCCCAAACCCACCAAGGGCCCTCGCCTCGGCGGGTCGTCGTCGCACCAGAAGGCGATACTGGCCAACCTGGCCACGTCGCTGTTCACCTACGGTCGGATCAAGACGACCGAGACCAAGGCCCGGACGCTGCGGCCCTACGCCGAAAAGCTGATCACGCACGCCAAGAAGGGCACTCTGCACAATCGGCGCGAGGTGCTCAAGAAGATCCGTGACAAGGACGTGGTGCACTCGCTGTTCGCCGAGATCGCACCGCACTTCGCCGACCGCAACGGCGGCTACACCCGCATCATCAAGGTGGAGGCGCGCAAGGGCGACAACGCCCCGATGGCGGTGATCGAGTTAGTCCGGGAGAAGACGGTGACCTCGGAGGCCGATCGTGCGCGCCGGGTGTCGGCAGCCCAGCAGGCGCAGAAGTCGAAGCCGGCTGAAAAGCCTGTCGAGGGCACCCAGGAGGCTGGGGAGGCTGAGCCGGCTGAAAAGCCTGTCGAGGTCACCCAGGAGGCTGGGGAGGCTGAGCCGGCTGAAGCAGCCGAAGCTTCCGGGAACGCCGGCGACGCCGAGGATGCCGAAGAGTCCTGACGCGGAAACCGTTCGGCTTCGGTTCGACATCGCTTACGACGGAACCGAATTCGCCGGCTGGGCGGTGCAGGCCGACCGGCGCACCGTCGCCGGTGTCCTCGGCGCGGGGCTGTCTACGGTGTTTCGGGTTCCGGTGCGGTTGTCCGCCGCCGGACGCACCGACGCCGGGGTGCACGCGACCGGCCAGGTGGCACACGCCGACGTGCCGGCGGCAGCGCTGGGCAACGTCGCCCCGCGGACGCCGCACCCCGGTGAGCCGGAGTTCTCACCGTTGGTGCGGCGACTGGCCCGCTTCCTGCCGCTCGATGTCCGGGTGTTGCAGGTGGCGCGCGCCGCATCGGGTTTCGACGCCCGGTTTTCGGCGTTGCGCCGGCACTACGTCTACCGGTTGTCGACCGCGCCGTACGGGGTGGAGCCGCAGGACGCGCGCTACGTCACCG
Source organism: Mycobacterium sp. TH-M106 (assembly GCF_057473765.1). Taxonomy (NCBI): domain Bacteria; kingdom Bacillati; phylum Actinomycetota; class Actinomycetes; order Mycobacteriales; family Mycobacteriaceae; genus Mycobacterium; species Mycobacterium sp. TH-M106. Next base: position 4,043 of record NZ_JBYCLE010000557.1, read on the forward strand.
CGTGGCCGCGGAGACTGGACGTCGAGGCGATGGCGGCGGCGTCGCGCGAGCTGCTGGGGCTACACGATTTCGCGGCGTTCTGCCGGCACCGCGACGGCGCGACCACCATCCGCGATCTGCAACGGCTGGACTGGACGCACGACGGTGATCTGGTCACCGCGCACCTGGCCGCCGACGCGTTTTGCTGGTCGATGGTGCGCTCCCTGGTCGGCGCGCTGCTGGCGGTCGGTGAGCGCCGGCGCGGTGTGTCCTGGTGCCGCGGTCTGCTGGCGCAGGACCGCCGATCCAGCGACGTCACCGCCGCACCGGCGCGCGGGCTGACGCTGGCCGGTGTCGACTACCCCCCGGACGATCAGTTGGCGGCCCGGGCGGCCGTCACCCGCGACGTGCGCGGCAACTCCTGACACGCACGCTCGGAGGCGCAGAAACCTAAAGCCGGTCAGCGGCGAATTGGGCGGCCTGGTCGATCATGCCGGACTGCTCGTATCCGGTGTGGGCAGTCCAGTTGCGACCGTCGTCGGCGCAGACCGGGTCGTTGCCGTTGCACAGTTGGATGGTCTTGGCCGCGAATTGCGGGCTCAGCGCGGTCATCAGGTTGCCCAGGTGCTGCGACGGATTGCCGAAGAGGGCCGCCGCGGCGACGTGGTCGGCGACGTCGGGGGGCAGCGGCGGGCTGAGGCTGACGCCCGCCACCGGCGCGGCGGTGAGGATGTCCATCACTGCGGCACCCTGGGAGTATCCGCCGAGCACCAACCGGGTGTTCGGGCAGGTGTCGACCATGTACTGGATGTGCCCCCTGGCGTCGTTGGCGCCGTTGACGGCTTCGAGAAAGTTGTAGGTGGCCGGATAGTTCACCGCGTAGGCGCCCACCGATCTGCCCTCGGCCTTCGACCGCAGTGCGCCGACGAACGGATCGCCGACCCGGCCCATGCCCGGCGGCTCACCGGTGCCCCGGGCGAACACCACCTCGGCATCCGGGCACGGCTCGGCCGATGCCGTCACCGGCAGCGCGGTGGCAGGACCGAACCCGATCGTCAACGCGACCCAGACACGGGCTGCCGCGATGCAATGCGCCTTCACACCGCACGATAATAACCGCCGGATATGTTGGTTGTCTAAGTAAGCTCTGAATCCGAACTTTAGCTGCTACCGCTCGGCTCCAGCGACTCAGCAGGACCCGGCAACAGTTTGCCCGCGACGAAGTTTGCCGCTCGGCTGGTGTAGGCGGGTATGTAGCCGTCGGTGTGGCCGCTCCACTCGTTGCCGGGACCCTCGTGACAGATCGGGTCGCTGGGGTTGCACAGATCGACGGCCTTGGAGCCAAACAGTGGGCTGGCGCTGGAAATCGGGGTGCCCGACCGATCAGCGACGTTGCCGAACGTGGCCACCGCCGCGACCTGATCGGCGAATTCGGCCGGCAACGGGTCACCCCATGTGACGCCTCCCACCGGAGTGCCGGTGACGATGTCCATCACCGACGCGCCCTGCGAGTACCCACCCAGCACCAGCTTGGTGTCCGGGCACTTTCCCGCCATGTCCTTGACGTGGGCGATGGTGTCCTTGGCGCCGTCGTTGCCGTGCAGCTGAAGCCGGCTGGCGGCGTAGTTCACGGGGTACACCCCGACGTTGCGCGGGGTCTGTGCGCGCAGCGAGTCGACGAAGGCCTCGCCGACCCGGCCGATGCCGGGCGGTTCGCTGGTGCCGCGGGCGAAGACGACCTCGACGTCGGGGCAGTCGTCGGCGCCGGCCCGCGGGAGGGCCGGCGCGCCCAGCAGCGCGGCCCCGGCCGTCAGCGCGACCAGAGCCGGGAGGGGGGCGAGGCTACGGGGCAACCGCTCGAAACGCACAGCGAGATCCTACCGGCGCACCGCGACGGTCGCGGCTCACGCCGCCCGTTCGCGCGGCCTGTGGATCGCCGGCCGCGGCGATGCGCCGTCGCGGTCTACCGTTCGGCAGGCGTGGATTCGGCGGGAGGATATGGCTGGATATCCGACAACACAGCTACACCTCAGCGGCTATCGGTTCGCGCTGCGCCGCATCGAACGGGCGCTGTTGCGCGGCGACGTCCGGTCGGCGCGGCAGCCGGTGCGGTCCGGTTCTGGCGCGCTGGTGACCGGGTGCGTGCTGGCGGCCGTCGCGGTGGCCGGATGTGCGGCGTTGGCGCTGATGCAGCCGCAGCCGGCGCTGGACAGCGCCCCGATCGTGATGGGCCGCCAATCCGGGGCGCTGTACGTGTGGGTAGACGACACCCTGCATCCGGTGCTCAACCTCGCCTCCGCGCGGTTGATCGCGGCGACGGCCGCCAACCCGCGGCCGGTCCGCGAGGCCGACCTGGGCAACCCGGGTCGGGCCAGACGCGGACCGCCGCTGGGGATTCCCGGAGCCCCGCAGCTGCTCGGGGCGGCGTTGCCCAACACCGAAACGACCTGGATGGTCTGCGACAGTGCCGGTGACGCAGCCGGGGGCATGGGCCCGATGACGACGGTGGTCGTCGGCGACGGCCGGCTGGGGCCGGGCATCCGCGGCGTCGACCCGGACCAGCCGGTGTTGGTCAGATCCGGGGCGAGAACCTACCTGGTGTATCGGGGCCGGCGGGCGGCGGTGGATCTCGCCGACCCGACGTTAGCCCCGCGCCGAGTCTCGGCGCTGCTGGTGAACGCGATCCCCGAGGTGCCGCCGACCGCGATGCCGGCCCGGGCAGTCGCCGGCGCGCACGCGCTGCTGGGCGGCGCGGCGACGCTGTGTGTGCAGTGGGCCGGGTCGTCGGGCAGCGGCACCGATGTCACGCTTGTCGCCGGCGCCGGCCTGCCGCTGCCCGCCGGGCAGGCCCCGGTGGCGCTGGCCCAGGCCGACGGCGACGGCCCGGCGCTCGATGCCGTGTATCTCCCGCCCGGCCGCAGCGCCTACGTGCGTTCCGCCAGCGTCTCCGGGCAGCCCGGCGGTGCCCGCTACCTCGTCACCGATACCGGGGTGCGGTTCGTGGTCGACGACGACGCCGCACGCAGCCTGGGCCTGCCGGCGACCCCGGCGGCGGCGCCGTGGCCTGTGCTGGCGGGACTGCCGGCGGGTCCGCGGCTCGACCGGCGAAACGCGTTAGTCGCCCGCGACGTGATCGGCGTTGACGGCGTTGACGGCGTCGCTGGGCCGTCCTGACCGGCCTGACCGGCCCGACCGGATGGCCAGGACCGCCGCCGCAACGGCCACCAGTGCGGCGGCGCCGATCATCGCGGTGCGAGGCCCGGTTGACTCGGTGCCACCCGGTGTCTGCGGCGAACTGCGCTGTGCTGCAACAGGGTTACCGGTTGCCGACGGCGCGTCGGTGTCGGCGGTGCTGACTGTGCTCACAGCGGCCGACGGGTCGACGACACCGTTGCCGACGAAGTCGTCCCGCCCGCCCGGCGGCGGGTGTGCGGTGGTCTTGATCCGGTCCATCACCTGGTGCGGCGTCCACGTGGGAAACCGCGACCGGATCAGCGCCGCCAGCCCGCTGACCACCGCCGCGGCATAGCCGGTTCCGGCGATGGGCTCCGAGGCGTCGTTTCCGCTCGCGGTGTTGGCCCTGGTGTTGGCAGTGTTGGTTACCGCGTTGCCGACCGGGCTCAGCGACAGCACCGCCTCGCCGGGCGCCGCGACGTCCACCCACGGCCCCGCCAGGGTGAACGCCGACGGGGCGCCGTCGGCGTTGACCGACCCGACGGTCAGCACGTAATCGTCGTACCAGGCCGGGCTGACCGCGACCGTCACAGCGCCGTGTCCACCGCGCTGACCGGGACACTTCCCCGCGTCGCCGGTGTTGCCCGCGGCGGCGACGACGACGGCGTTGCGCTTGTCGACCGTGTAGGCCAGCGCCGCGCCCAGCGCACGGTCGTCGAGTCCCGACTCGACGGGCACGCAGGCCACCGAGGAGATGTCGATCACCGACGCGCCCAGGTCGGCGGCCGTTCGCACCGCTTTAGCCAGGGTGTCGACCGTGCCGACGCCGCGCTGGAACGGGTTGTCGACCGCACCGAACTTGGTGCTGGACTGCCGGATGGCGATCACCGTCGCCGCCGGGGCGACGCCGCTGAACCGGTCGTCGCCCGAGCCCGGTGCGGCAGCGATGATGCCGGCCACCAGGGTGCCGTGCCCGTCGCAGTCCTGGGTGCCATCCCCGGTGGACACATAGTCGCCGCCGCCGCGAAGGCCGGGCAGCTGCCGGTGCGGCGAAACTCCGGTGTCGATCACCGCGACCCGTTGGCCGGCGCCGCGGGTGAGCGGCCAGACCGCCGCCAGGTCCAGGCCGTCGAGCTGCGTGGCCGAGCCGGAGCGCCGCGAGTCGAAGGCCGGCACGGCGCACACCTCACGCTGCACGGTGGGCTGCGGCGGCCCGGGCGGTGACGCCGCCGGCAGCAACCGGCCGTCGATCGGCGGCGGCGACACCGCATACGCCGGCGGCGGTGCGGCGCACTGCGACACCCCGGTCAACGTCGTGACCGCCGCGATCCGCATCAGCCGTGACACGCCTCGGGTCACGTCAGGCTCAGGCCCCGGGCGGCGCCGTAGCAGCCGCAGACCCAGCAGGCCACCGGCACCAGAGCCGCCAGCGTCAGGTACTCCAGCAGCTCCACGCCGCGACGGGTGACCGGCGACCACACCCGCGGGGCGGAGCTGACAAGGCCCAGATACAGCACAGCCCCGGCCAGGGCGACGGCCGTGACGCACAGCAGCAGCCGATGCTGCGGTGCCGCGGCCGCCCCGGCCAGCAGGGCCGCGCTGACTGCGGCGATCGCCGCGGTCGCCAGCGCCGCGATCTGGGACCGGTCGGTGTGCGAGCGGGTCCGCAGCAGCAGCGCAGCACCGCAGACCGCGGCGAAGACGACGCCGCCGAAGCGGGGTGCGCCGGTGCGCGGCGCGGCTGTGGCGACTGTGGCGGCGAGCACACCCAGCGCGGCTGCCGCCGAGAAGGCGGCGACCAGGCCGGTCAGCAGATCGTGGGCGCGAGCCGCCTCGTCGTCGCGGTCCGTGGCCGGCCACGCCGAGCCGTGCAGCCGCCGCGACAGCCCGGTGCAGACGATCGACGCCCGGGCAGCCATCTGCAGCAGACCGGTCGACACCACAGCGGTTGTGGCCGCGATCAGCTGCGGTGACATGCCGAGCACCGCGGCCAGCGCGGCGACCGCTGCCAGCGCCGCCAGGCAGGTTACCGCCGGCATGGCCGGTCCACCGTCGACCAGGTGCATCGCCGGCACCGCCACCGCCGCGGCCGCGGTCGCGGCCAACAGCGCGTTCGGGGCGCCCGGCCCACCGGGTACCGCCACAAAGCCGGCGACGGCGGCCAGCCAGCTGCCAGCCAGAACGGCGGTGAACCGGGTCGCTCGCGGTGTCCACGGCCGCGCAGCGGCGCAGACCGTGGCGCAGACCTGCTCGGCCGGGTCGTCGAAACGCGGTGCCGGCAACTCGCCGACGGCGCGCGTCAACAGCAGCACCTCGCCATCGCGGATCTGCTGCTGCGCCAGCGTCTTCGAGCCGTCCAGCGCCGCCGCACCGGGACGAGACAGCCGGTATGCAACACCCGCCCGGTCGACCGCCGGCCCGCCGCTGCTGGACACCACGTCCACGATCGACGGCAGCAACGCCGCGACCGCCACCCCGGCCGGCAGAGCCAGGTCGACGTGAACGGCGTCGGCGTGCAGCATGATTCGGCACAGATCCGGATGCGAATAACGCACCTCATCACCCCCCTCAGCAGGCGGGACGGGTCCCGCACCGGTAACGCTAACGCGCAGGCCGGCGCGGCGTATCCGGCGTTCCACAGCCGACTTGCGGCCGGTTTTTTCGCTGCCTACGGTGTGGCGCAGTCGACCGACGCGCGGCGGCGATACCGGCGGGGGAGCAGATGAGCGGCAGCGGCGAGGCGACCGCAACTGTGCCCTTCGCACGGCCGCCGCGCCCCCGGCCGCCGGTGGTGGCGAGCACCGAAATCGTCGTCGCCGCACCGCCACACCCGCCCGGCTCGGCACGCCGCCCGATGCTGGCCAAGCTGCTGCCGGTGGTGCTGGCCGCCGTGATGATCCCGATGACGGTCTTCGTCTACCGATCGGGCTCCGCCGGCGCGCGCAACCCGGTCTTTGTGGCCTTCCCGCTGATGATGCTGGCGTCGGCGGTCGCCACCGCGCTGGCCGGGCGGCGCGGCGGCCATGACATCGACGCCGACCGCGAAGACTACCTGGACTATCTAAGCGGCTTGCGCGACACGGTGACCGGCACCGCTGCCGTGCAACGGTCGTCGTTGTTGTGGTGTCATCCCCGGCCCGACGCGTTGTGGACGCTGGTGGGCGGCGCCCGGATGTGGGAGCGGCGGCCGGGCGACGCCGACTTCGGACAGGTCCGCATCGGTGTCGGAAGCCAACCGCTGGCCACCAGGTTGGTGCCGCCGCCGCCGGGCCGCTCTGCGCGGGTGGATCCGGTCACCGACGCCGCGCTTCGGCGCTTCCTGGACACCCATTCGACGGTTCCCGACGTGCCGGCCACGATCGCGTTGCTCAGGCTGGCGATGGTGACGCTGGACGGTGACCCGGACAGCGCGCGGGGGCTGCTGCGCGCGATGGTCTGCCAACTCGCCGTGCTGCACGCACCGGATCTGCTGGCGGTAGTTGCCGTGGTTGCCCAGCGCAACCACGAGCAGTGGGACTGGCTGAAATGGCTGCCGCACCACCAGCATCCGACGGCTACCGACAACCTGGGGCCGCGCCGCATGGTGTATGCGAGCCTGGCCGCGGCCGAAGGTGCGCTGGCCGGGCGGGGCGCTCGGCATGCGGTGGTGATCGTCGATGGCGGCGCCGTCGCCGGCAGCGAACCGGTCATCGGAGCTGCCGGACTGACCATTGTCACCATTGGCGAGGACGGCGGCGGCTGTGGCGGTCTGGCACCCGACGCGGCCCTGGCGCTGCGGGTGAGGCCGACAGCGCTGACAGTGCTACGACCCGACGGCAAGCAGCTGCTGGCTCGCCCGGATCGGCTCTGTCTCACCGACGCGCTGGTGTGTGCACGGCGGCTGGCGGGCTACCGGGTGGCCGGCCCGGCCGGCGGTGCGGCGCCGGCCAACCGGCCGCACTGGCCGGACCTGCTCGGCATCGGCTGCGGTGGGGATATCAGCACCTTCGACCCCAACGCCCTGTGGGGCAGCATGAAACCGCAGGACAGGCTGTGCGTTCCGATCGGCACCACAGCCTCCGGAGAGGCCGTGCGGCTCGACATCAAAGAAGCCGCCGAGAACGGGACGGGGCCGCACGGGCTGTGCATCGGCGCCACCGGGTCAGGCAAATCAGAGCTACTGCGCACCGTCGCGCTGGGTATGATCACCCGCCACTCGCCAGAGGAACTGAACCTGGTTCTGGTGGACTTCAAAGGCGGCGCAACGTTTCTCGGCCTGGAACGGGCCCGCCACGTCGCGGCGGTCATCACCAACCTCGCCGACGAGGCACCGCTAGTCGCCCGAATGCGCGACGCCCTGGCCGGTGAGGTCAACCGTCGCCAGGAGCTGCTGCGCGCGGCCGGCAATTTCATCAGCGCCGCCGCCTATCAACAGGCACGCCGGGCAGGTGCGCCGCTGGCCGCGTTGCCGGCGTTATTCGTCATCGTCGACGAATTCTCCGAACTACTCAGCCAGCACCCGGATTTCGTCGACATGTTCGTGGCTATCGGCCGGCTGGGTCGCTCACTGGGGATCCATCTGCTGCTGGCCAGCCAACGGCTCGACGAAGGCAGGTTGCGTGGGCTCGAATCGCATCTGTCCTACCGGATCTGCCTGAAAACCCTCTCCGCCAACGAATCGCGCCTCGTCCTGGGTGTGCCCGACGCCCATCAGCTGCCCAACACCCCCGGAGTAGGTTACCTGCGGACGGCGACCGGCGAGTTGACCGGCTTCCAGACGGCGTTCGTCTCCGGCCCGTGTCCCGGCACCGTTGCGGCACCGCGCGCCGGCCACACGCCGGCGCCGGTGCGGCTGTTCACGGCCGCGCCGAACGGGGCGGTTGACAGTGTCGGGCCGGCGCCCGGGTCGGCTGACCGGATGCTGGCCGACGCGGTGCTGGATCGACTGGCCGGGCAGGGACCGCCCGCCCGCGAGGTGTGGCTGCCGCCGCTGGGGGCATCGCCGGCGCTGGGCAGCCTGCTCGAGGACAGCCTGCCCGGCGGCGAGTTGGTGGTGGCGATCGGGATCGTCGACCGGCCATTCGAACAGCGCCGCACCCCGCTGCTGGTCGACTTACGCGGGGCCGCAGGCAATGTCGCGGTCGTCGGCGCGCCGCAATCGGGCAAATCGACCGCGCTGGCGACACTGGTCACCGCGCTGGCCGCCACCCACGACCCGGCCCGGGTCCAGTTCTACTGCCTGGACTTCGGCGGCGGCACGCTGACGTCGCTGCAGTGCCTGCCGCACGTCGGCTCGGCGGCCGGCCGAACCGAACCCGACCTGATCCGGCGGACGGTCAGGGAGATGGAGTCGATCGTCGCGCACCGTGAGACGGTGTTTCGCGACCAGGGCATTGGCTCCTTCGCCCGCTACCGGCAGCTGCGAGAGCAACAGGACCCCATCTGCCGCGCCGACCGGTTCGGCGACGTGTTCCTGGTGATCGACGGCTGGGCCAACCTGTGCCGCGAGTTCGACGCGCTGGAGGCACCCGTAGTTGCGCTGGCCGGGCGGGGGCTGTCGTTCGGGGTGCACGTAGTGCTGTCGGCGTCGCGGTGGGCCGAGCTCAGACCCGGGCTGCGCGACCAGATCGGCACCCGGATCGAGTTGCGGCTCGGCGAGCCCGCCGATTCCGAGCTGGACCGCAGGCAGGCCCAGCAGGTGCCGCCAGACAAGCCCGGCCGCGGGTTGACCCGCGGCGGGCTGCACATGCTGATCGCGGTGCCCCGGTTGGATGGGTTGGACGAGCGGGCGGGCTCGGCCGTGGAGCCGGCGCAGGCCGCGGCGCGCTCCGGTGAGCTGTTGCGCCGCCGACACGGCGCCGCCGCCGCGCCGCCGGTGCTGCTGCTGCCGGGACTGCTGCACCGGCACACCCTGCCCGACCCGGCCGGCGGGCATCTGCTGTTCGGCGTCGAAGAACGCGGCCTGGCCACTGTCACACTGGATTTCGAACGCCAGCCGCACCTGCTGATTCTCGGTGACGACGAGTGCGGCAAGACGTCGGTTCTTCGCACGCTGTGTACCGAGATCGCACGGACGTGCACCGCCGAACAGGCGCAGCTGATAGTGGTCGACTACCGGCGCGGCCTGCTCGGCGTGGTCGACCCGGATCACCTTGGCGGATCAGCGATGTCGGCCGCCACACTGACCGCCCTGCTGCCTGAGTTGCTGGATCGGCTGGCCCGGCGGATGCCCGGCCCCGAGGTCACCCAGCAGCAGCTGCAGGACCGGTCGTGGTGGTCCGGACCGCAGATCTACCTGCTGGTCGACGACTACGACCTGGTGGCCTCCACCGCCGGGAATCCTCTGACGCCGCTGCTCGAATATCTTCCGCACGCCAGCGATGTCGGGCTGCATCTGATCGTCGCACGCCGCAGCGGAGGAGCCGCACGAGCGGTGTACGAGCCGCTGCTGGCCGCGCTGCGTGATCTGGGCTGCATGGGCTTTTTGATGAGCGGCAACCCCGACGACCCTGCGTTGATCGGCTCCGCCCGCCCGCTGCGGCTGCCGCCCGGCCGCGGCATCCTCATCACCCGCAGGGGCGGGGAACAACTCGTCCAGGCGGCCTGGATCCCCTACGGTTCACGGCCGTGACCGGCCACCGTGCGGTCATCGAGGCCGGCCCCGCCGCCATCCGCCGATTGTGTTGCGGCACAAGTGAGATCACCGATGTCGAAGCAGCGGCGGCAGTCGACGGCATCGACGACCCGGTGGTCCTGGTCGACGAGCAGCCGGTCGCCGTCGCCGCGCTGTGGCGCACGCTGCTGCGCTCACTGGCCTGCCCCCAGCGGCGACCGGTGTCGGTGCTGGTCGTCCACCCATCGTGGTGGTCGCAGGCCCGGGTTGCCCTCGTCACCGCCGCCGCGCGCACGCTGGCCGACGACGTCGGCACCCGATCACGATCGCAGCTGTTGTCCGCCTCTGTTGTCTGCGCACCGGTGGTCGTCGAGATCGCTGCACGCCTGGTGGCCATCACCGTGACCGGGACCGTCGCCGAACCGCGAATTGGGCCACCGCAGCAGGTGGCCGACGCGGTGGTGCGGCGGGTCGTCGTCCTGACCCGCGGCGCAGGCGCCGCAGTCACCCGTGGTGTAGCGACCGCGGTGCTGGTCGACGGCCCGCCCGGCGTCGAGGGTGCGGCCGAGCTGGCGGCGATGATCGCCGACCGACTGCGCAGCGCGCTCGCCGACTGCCATGTGGAGTTGGTCGGCGACACCCGGCTGGCTCGGCTGGCCCGGCTCACCGCGCCGGCGCCGCCGGTGCCAACACAGCCGTATCCGAGACCGGCAACCGTTGGCCGTCGGCGGCCGAGCCGAGTTCCTGTGCTGCTGGCTGCCACGGTTGCGCTGGCCGCGCTGGGCGTCGCGGCGGTGCGCGCCGGCGCCCACGACCAGCCCGGCGCGGGCGTCGCCGAGGCCATGCCGACGACGTTTCTGGTCGAGGGCCGGGTCACGCTGCAGGTGCCGGCGCAGTGGCAGGCGCAGCGGGTCACGGCCGGGCCGGGGTCGGCACGGGTGGAGGTGATCTCGCCGTCGGACCCGCAGCTGATGCTGCACGTGACGCAATCGCTTGCTCCCGGGGCAGACCTGGCCAGCGCCGCCGAGTCACTGCGCCATGCCATCGACCAGGCGAACGCCGCGGAACCGGGTGTCTTCGTCGACTTCAACCCGTCCGGGAACGCCGCGGGCCGGCCCGCGGTGACCTATCGCGAAGTCCGCGCAGGCCATCACATCGACTGGACGGTGCTAGTCGACGGCGCGGTGCGGATCAGCGTCGGTTGCCAGAGCCGGCCCGACGGCGCCGACGCGGTGCGCCAGGTATGCGAGCAGGCGGTGCGCTCGGCGCACACCCTGAGCTGAGGGACCGCATCTAGCCAGCCAGGGAGGTGTCACACCGGTGCTGCACTGCTGTGATGCCTACCGCACGTCGCCGGCACGCGATCACCGAGACACCCCCCGTCCAGGCGGCCCTGGACGAACTGCGCGGCGAGCTGGGCACCGATCGCGTCGAGTTGGCTGGCCCGGCGTGGCAGTCTCTGACACCTCAGCAAGGTCAGGTAACCCTGCCGTTTCGATGCGCAGCCAACGGAAAAATAGCTGGTGAGAGCGTCGGCGAAAGCATGGGGTGTTGTTTGCAAAACGCGAGTCACCTCATGCCTCTGTGTCGGAAATGAACCAACTGGGCCGAGATGCACACCGGATCACGTAGTGAGTCGTAGTATATTGTAGGTAGGTGCAGGTTGACTGGAGCAAGCGGGCCGACTACGTCGGGGAGCGGCACGGCATCTCTGCGGGCTGGGCGGATGAAGCGGCCAACGACCGTCACGCCGTGTGGCAAGTGCCAGACCCGGCCAGTCGGTCGGGCCTGTCGGTTCGGGTGATCGGCTATTCGCCGTCGGCGCGCGCGGTGCTGACCGTGATTTTGGTGTCCGCCGATGCTGATCCCGATGAGCGCCCGGACGGCGATTGGTGGGGTAGCAACGCCTGGATCGCGAATCAACAGGATCAGGACCTCTACAGTGAGGAGCAGTAAGAATGAGCAGGATTGACGATCTACTCGCCGACGAAGGCGCACGCGCGGAGGCATACTCGGGAGGCCCGGCGCCTGAGCATGTCACGACGAGCCGGCCGAATCTCGGCCGCCAGACTGTGGTCTCGGTGCGCTTGGCTGCCGATGAGCATGAGCGCCTGAGCCAGGCCGCCCGCAAAGCGGGAATGTCGCTATCGACCCTTATCCGGGTGTGGGCCGTCGATCGGCTGCACGCCGAAGATCACGGCGAATCAGGAACCGTCGCCGAGCGTCTAGCCCGGCTCGAACGCGAAGTATTCAGACGACCCGCCTGAACTACCCAAACTCCACAGGGTGCAGGTGGGAACCCGCATCGCTACGCCGGTTGTCTGGCCTTTCTCGCGGGAAACGCGAACGGCCGGACGGCTTTTGCTGTCGAGTACCGCAGACCCAAGATAACCAACAGTCGACGGGTTGGTGAGTCGTCTGGTTCTCTCTGATCTCCATTTTCATGCCTGGACCAGGTGTTGCGGGTGTGTCGTGGCGTCGAATCAGCTGGTTGAAGTGACATCATCGTTATCGGGCATATTGGGGTGAAGCTGATAGTTCTTCACTCGGAGTGAATGCAAGGAGGCGTGGGTTGGCTCTGGCGGCGGTGCGCGACCTGCGGGAGGTGCGGGCCCCGGCGACCGAGGGCGAGATCGCCGACTTCGAGACCGACGTGCTGTCGGGGTTCGTGTTGGCGCGAGCGTCGGCCGGACTGGTCGATGCCACCATCCGTAACGATGTCAATCATCTTGAGCTGATCCGTGATTGGTTCGGCCGGCCGTTGTGGGAGATGCAACCGGGTGACGCCGACACGTATTTTGGCAAGGTGTTGCGGGACGCCAACCCGTCGACACGAACCGGCCGTGCGGCCGCGCTGAGGGTGTATTTCGCGTTCCTGGAGCTGCGACACCAGATCGAGTTGAACAACCTGATCGGCCGCATCGTCGAATGCCCACTCGATGAGATCAACCGGCCCCGGACATCGGTTGACCCGCAGCTGCGCATCCCACCGACCGTGCAGGAGGTCGAGCAGCTGTTCGCTGGGTGGCGTGAGGAGCTGGCCACCTGCCGCAAGTTCGCCCCGGCCGCCCGTAACTACGCCGTGGCCCGGTTGGCCGCTGATGTCGGTCTGCGCATCCACGAGGCCTGCATGCTGGATCTGGACGATGTGCGGTGGGAGTTGGGCCGGTTCGGCAAGCTCAATGTCCGTTACGGCAAGGGGTCTCGTCGCAAGGGTCCCAAACCGCGGCTGGTGCCGTTGATCAACGGCGCTGACCGTAGCCTGCGCTGGTTCATCGAAGACGTGCTCGGTTCGTTCGGCATCGAGCCGTCTGGCCAGGGCACGCCGCTGTTTCCGTCCGAACGCAAAAGCACCGACGGCACCCCCATGCGCGCGACCGCCGACGTGTTCCGCCGTGCACTGGCCGAGGCCGCCGAGCGGCACCTGCCGGTGTGGTCGGGCAGGCTGACACCGCATGTGCTGCGGCATTTCTGCGCCTCCCAGCTATACCTGTCCGGGATGAATCTGTTTGCGATCCAAGAGCTTTTAGGGCATGCCTGGACTACCACGACGGCCCGCTATATCCACGTCCATACCACCCACGTCGAGGAGGCCTGGGTTACCGGGCAACGCCGGGTCGCTGACCGATGGAAAGGACTGGTCTGATGAAGTGGAACCTGCGCCTGGCCGCTGCCAACCGCGGCGTGTGGAAAGCCAGTGAGCTGCAACGGATGCTCGCCGAGCGCGGCCTGGTGATCAGCGCCGGCAAGATGTCAGGCCTGTGGTCGGGCACCCCCAACGTGGTCAAACTGCGCGACCTGGACGTGATCTGCGCCGTGCTGGACTGCGGCGTCGAGGAACTGCTGATCCCCGAGCCCGACACCCTCGCCGCACCCACACCATCGTCCGGCGAGGAACAGCCCCGCATGCTCGGCGCGGCCGGGTCGGTGACCCCGCGTCCACGATCAGGCAGGTCGCTGCCGCCCCGGTGAACTGCCTGCACTGCCACACCGCGCTGCCGGCCTCCAGTCGGCGAGATCGCATGTACTGCAACGGCAGATGCGCGGCGCTGGCGTCGTACTATCGCCGCAAGGCCGGGCTGGCACCTCCGCCTCGCTGGCAGCATCCGGCGCTGTGCTCACAGAACCCGATCGTGGGCGCTGCGGCCGCCCGTGCCGTGCAGCTTGGGCAAGCCCACGACTGGAGCCGCTCGACGGCACGATGCGTGCTCGACGGCTTGCTGAGCGTCCTCGATGGGCGGCGTGCCGGCGAGCGCGTCCCACTGGCCGACGTCCGCACCAGGCCCCATCGCTGCGTGTCACGTCCCCGCCTCGCCGAAGTTCTCGCCGACCAGGGACTCCTCGATGACGATGCCACGGCGATGGCCCAGTCCTGGATCGGCCGGATGACCAGCGATCTGGGGCCTGGGTTCGCCCAACCGGTCGGCCACTGGCTGATGGTTCTGTTCACCGGCGACACCCGCACCCGCCCACGGGCGGCCTCGACGGTGCACGTCTACTGCAAAAACGCCCGGAGGCCACTGCGATGCTGGGCGGCCCGCTACGACCACCTGCGTGAAGTCACCCGCGGCGACGTTGATGCCGTGCTGGAGCCGCTGCACGGCTGCGGGCGCCACAACACCCTCACCGCACTGCGCTCGCTGTTCGGGTTCGCCAAGAAACACGCCCTGATCTTCGCCAACCCCACCATCGGGCTCACCGCTCATTCCGGCGACACGGTCCTGCTGCCGCTTACCGACGAATAGATCCATGCACTGCAGGCTCTGGCCAGCGACCCTGCCTGCCGGGTCATCATCTCCCTGGCCGCCGATCACGCCGCCCGCAATGGCGCCATTCGACACCTCAAACTCGATGACGTCGACCTGCCCAATCACCGCATCACCGTGGCCGGGCACCGCCAACGCTGCGGCGAGCTCACCCACCGCGCCCTGCGCAGTTGGTTTGAGCACCGCCGCGCCACCTGGCCACACACCGCCAACCCGCACGTGCTGGTCAACCCCAAAACCGTGCACGGCACCGCACCGGTCAACGAAGTCTTCGTCAACAGGCGCATCCAGCCCGCCGGCTGCACCGTCGCCGAAATCCGCGCCGACCGCATCCTGCACGAAGCCCTCACCTCAACCGCCGGCCCCGACCCACTGCACCTGGCGCTCGTCTTCGGCGTCTGCCACCACACCGCGGCCCGCTACGCTACCGCCGCCGAGCACCTCCTCAGCGGCGAACTCGAACACCCGCCAGCACAATAAGCCCCGGGCCATCGATGCTTTCCCGCTGAACCCACGGCAAAACCGGGCCCAACGCACCAAAATGCCGTGGGTTCCCGATGAAATCCCTTCAGTCCGCGCGAACCCACGGGGGACGAGTAGGTTCCCGACTTGCCACAAAGGTCAGATGTCTCCGGCGTTTCGACGGCGGCTGATCAGCAAAATGGCTGGTGAAAGCTACTGATGAAGCAAGGGGTGTTGTTTGAGACATGTGACGTGGGCCAGACATGTCTGGCGGTTCAACCCGTGGGTGTGCCGGCGATGGTGTCGGCAACCTGCAGGATGGTGTCGGCGGCGCCGGTTAGCCGTTCGCGTAGCTGAGCCAATGCGCGCGGGCT
>NZ_JBYCLE010000558.1:0-6545 GCF_057473765.1 Mycobacterium sp. TH-M106
TCTCCGGCGGCGAAAACGTCTACCCCGCCGAAGTCGAAGACGTGCTCTACCGGCATCCCGCCATCGCCGACGTCGCCGTGCTCGGCACCCCGCACGAGCGGTGGGGCGAGGCGGTCACCGCGGTGGTGGTGCTGCGGCCCGACGCGACGCTGACGTTGGAGGAGTTGCGCAGCTTCGCGCGCGACAAGCTGGCCGGCTACAAGATTCCGCTGCGCCTGGAGTTCGTCGACGCACTGCCCCGCACCCAATCGGGCAAGGTGGTGAAGTACCAGCTGCGAGAAGACCTGGTCTCAGAACGGAAGGCTTAACGATGACGATCGAGACGTTCTTTTCGGCGACATGACCAAACTCGCACTTGTCACCGGCGCCGGTTCGGGCATCGGCAGGGCGATCGCGCTGGGCTTCGCCGCCCGCGGCGACCGGGTGGTCGCCGCCGACCTCGACGAGGCAGCCGCACAGGCCACCGCCGCCGCGGCGCCCGATCTGATCACCGCGCTGCCGGTCGACGTCGCCGACCGCGCTCAGGTGGACGCGCTGCGGGACCGGACCCACGCCGAGGTGGGGGTACCCACCGTGCTGGTGAATGCCGCGGGGTGGGACCGCACCGACCAGTTCCTCAACGCCACGACCGAGTTCGCCGAAAAGGTGGTAGCCATCAACTATCTCGGCCCGGTGCACATGTGCAGCGCTTTCCTGCCTGCCATGATCGACGCGGGCAGCGCTGGACACGGTGGCCGCGTCGTCAACGTGGCCAGTGACGCCGGCCGGGTCGGCAGCGCCGGCGAGACGATCTACGCCGGCGCCAAGGGCGGCGTCATCGCGCTCAGCAAGTCGCTGGCCCGGGAGATGGCCCGGCACCAGATCACCGTCAACTGCGTGTGTCCCGGCCCAACCGACACCCCGCTGTTCGCCGCGCAGCCTGCCAAGCTGAAAGAGGCACTGGTCAAAGCGATCCCGTTTCGGCGGTTGGCCCGGCCCGAAGAGGTGGCCGCACCGGTGCTGTTCTTCGCCTCGGAGGCCGCCTCGTTCATCACCGGGCAGGTGATCAGCGTCAGCGGCGGCTTGACGATGGCAGGATGAACTCATGAGCAGCCAAACACCAGCGTTCGACCCGCTTGATCCGCTCGCGCTGGACGCGATGCTCTCCGACGACGAGATCGCGGTGCGCGACACGGTCGCCAAGTTCTGCGCCGAACACGTCACTCCGTACGTCACCGAGTGGTTCGAGGCAGGCGACCTGCCGGTGGCGCGGGAACTCGCCAAGCAGTTCGGCCAGCTGGGCCTGCTCGGGATGCACCTGAGCGGCTACGGCTGCGGCGGCGCCTCCGCGGTGCACTACGGGCTGGCCTGCACCGAACTGGAGGCCGCCGACTCCGGAATCCGATCGCTGGTGAGCGTGCAGGGTTCGCTCGCGATGTTCACGATCTACCACAACGGTTCCGAGGAGCAGAAGCGGCAGTGGCTGCCGGGCATGGCGGCCGGCGAACTGCTGGGCTGCTTCGGGCTGACCGAACCCGACGTCGGATCCGATCCGGCGGCGATGACAACTCGGGCGCGACGCGACGGCTCAGGAAAGAACGCAGACTGGATTCTCAACGGGCGCAAGATGTGGATCACCAACGGCTCCATCGCCGACGTCGCGATCGTGTGGGCGGCCACCGACGACGGGATTCGCGGCTTCATCGTTCCCGCCGACACTCCCGGATTCTCCGCCAACATCGTTCACCACAAACTGTCGCTGCGAGCATCGATCACCAGCGAGCTGGTACTCGACGACGTGCGGCTGCCCGCCGATGCGATGCTGCCCAACGCGCGCGGCGTCAAAGGCGCGCTGACCAGCCTGTCGGAGGCCCGCTACGGCATCATCTGGGGGGCGATGGGTGCGGCGCGGTCGGCGTGGCGCAGCGCACGCGACTACGCGAGCCAGCGCAGCCAATTCGGTCGGCCTATCGCCGGATTCCAGTTGACCCAAGCCAAACTCGTCGACATGGCCGTCGAGTTGCACAAGGGTCAACTGCTGTCGCTGCACCTGGGTCGGCTCAAAGACCGCACCGGCCTGCGCCCGGAGCAGGTCAGCTTCGGCAAGCTCAACAACACGCGTACGGCACTGGACATCTGCCGAACCGCGCGAACCATTCTGGGCGGCAACGGAATATCACTGGAGTATCCGGTCATCCGGCACATGGTGAACCTGGAGTCGGTGCTGACCTACGAGGGCACCCCGGAGATGCACCAGCTGATCCTCGGCCAGGCATTCACCGGCCTGGGCGCCTTCCGCTGACAGGAGCTACCACCGATGAGCTTGACCTACACCCCCGAGCACCATCAATTCCGGGAATTAGTCCGCGATTTCGTGCAACACACCGTCGTCCCCGCCCACGAAAAGTGGGAACACGCCAGCTGTTGGGACCGTTCGCTGTTCACCGAAGCCGGAAAACTGGGCCTGCTGGGCTTTCCGGTGCCGACGGAGTTCGGCGGCCCGGGTGTGAAGGACTACCGCTACCACGCGATCGTCATCGACGAACTTCAGCGCGCCGGTGCGGCCGCCGAGGCCATCGCGTTTTCGCTGCAGAATGATGTCGTGCTGCCGTATCTGACTGATCTGACCACCGCTGAGCAGAAGCGGCGCTGGCTACCCGGCGTGGTGACCGGCGAAACGGTGCTGGGCATCACGATGACCGAACCCGGCGCCGGCAGCGACCTGGCAGGCATGCGCACCACCGCGCATCGGGACGGCGACCACTACGTGGTCAACGGCGCGAAAACCTTTATCTCCAACGGACAGACCGGCGATCTGTTCGTCGTCGCCGTGCGCACCGGGCCAGACCGGCACAAGGGCTTGTCACTTCTCGTGGTCGACGCCGACACCCCGGGCCTCACCCGCGGCCGCAACCTGGAGAAGATCGGACTGCACGCCCAAGACACCAGCGAGCTGACCTTCACCGACATGCGGGTGCCCGTCGACAACCTGCTCGGAGAAGAGGGTCAGGGGTTTTACCAGCTGGTCGGAAACCTGCCGCAGGAACGACTCTCGCTGGGGGTGGGTGCGGTGGCTGCCGCCGAGGGGGTATTGGCCGAAACCCTCGAGTACGTGCAGCAGCGACAGGCGTTCGGTTCGCCGATAGCCGGCTTCCAGAACACCCAGTTCGTGCTCGCCGAGGTGGCCACCGAGCTGGACGTCGCCCGCAGTTTCCTCGACGACTGCATCGCCGAACACCTGGACGGAAAACTGACCGCGGCCCGCGCAGCGAAGTTGAAATGGTGGACCACCGATCTGCAGTTCCGCACGGCGGACCGCTGTCTGCAGTTGTTCGGCGGCTACGGCTATATGCGCGAGTACCCGGTTTCTCGGGCATTCGTCGACGCCCGCATCCAGACCATCTACGGCGGCACCAACGAGATCATGAAGACGATCATCGCCAAAGACTTGGGGATCTGAGGCTCGTCCGCGCCGCAGCGCCGGTAACGTCGGTCGGCATGGACAACATCCGCGGCAAGACGATCGCCGTCACCGGCGCCGCCCGGGGCATCGGCCTGGCCATCGCCACCGCGCTGCTGGCCCGGGGCGCGCGGGTGGTCATCGGCGATCGCGACAACGACGCACTGAAGAAAACGACAGCCGACCTGAGTGCACACGGCCCGGTCTTCGGCCACCCGCTCGACGTCACCGACCGGGAGTCGTTCTCGGCCTTTTTGGACAAGGCCCGCGCCGACGGTGCCGGTCACATCGACGTGCTGGTCAACAACGCCGGGGTGATGCCGATCGGTCCGTTTCTCGACCAAACACCACAGGCCATCCGCTCGGCGATCGAGGTGAATTTCTTGGGTGTGCTCAACGGCTGCCAGCTGGCGCTTCCCGAGATGGTCGAGCAGCGGAGCGGCCACATCGTCAATATCGCGTCGATCGCCGGAATGGTGGCCGTGCCGGGTCAGTCGGTCTACGCCGGAACCAAATTCGCCGTCGTGGGTCTGTCCACCGCGCTAGCCGATGAGTTCGCGCCGCAGGGCGTCATCGTCACCGCGGTGCTGCCCACCTTCACCTACACCGAGTTGATCTCCGGCACAACACCTACCGCCGCCCAGCAGCCGCTGCAGCCCGAGCAGGTCGCGGCCGCGGTGGTCAAAGTGCTCCAGAAGCCGAAGACGCAGATATCGGTGCCGGGGTCGCTGCGGTTCGTCGCGGTCGCCGCGATGATGCTGCCACCGCGCGCGCGTCGCTTCATCAACAGGAAGATGGGCAACGACCGGGTGTTCCTGCAGTTCGATACGGCCGCCCGCCAGCGCTACACGGATCGAGCAGAGTCCAGCACCGGGCTGACCGAGCCGCACGGGTGACCGGAAAAAGCCTGAAGCGGCTATCGCTACGACACCGGGGGCGCGCTGGCCGTACACCCACGGCGATCCGTCCGTTAATACCAATCACATGGTAGTGTCATGCCATGTACGTCACGATGGACCGGGTGGGGCGCATTTTGTGATTCCGAAACCGCTCCGCGTCGCACTGGGAATGACACCGGATACGCAGCTGGAGCTGATTCCAGACGGCTCCGGTCTCCGGATCGAGCCGGTCCACCGCCGCCAACGTTCGATCGGCACCAGCGATGGGCTGCCAATACTCTCCGACGTCGAGGGCGCTGCGCTGACGGACGACGACGTGCGCCGACTCCGCGATGACGTCCAACGGTGACCTTTGGGCGTGTGACACCAGCGTTGCCGTCGCAGCCCTCGATTCGACCCACGAAGCGCACCCAGTCTGCCGCCAAGCTCTGGTCGAACTTCGCCCCGCACTTGCCGGGCACGCCGCGTTCGAGACGTATTCGGTACTGACCCGGCTACCACTTCCCCTGCGCCTCAGTGCAGGCCAAGCCGCCGTCATCAATCACCGCACTCTGCTCACTCGCGACCGCCGAGCTGAACGCACGTACCGCTCACTGAACGTCGAGTACCGGTTCGTGAGCTGACGGACCGTCCAGCACGTCCCGCTGTGGGCGTCACTGCCAGAGTGTGCCCAGCGCCGTCGACACCTGCTCGGCACGGTCGCGGGCGGTCGCCACGTCGGATGCGGTGGCCACCGCCATGCCCAGCCTGCGTCGCGGGTAGCCCTCGTGGTGACCGAAGACCACCACGTCGCTCTCGGCGACGCCGAGGGCTTCGGAAAGCGCACCGCCTAGTGCAACGACGGCGTCCGTTTGGGTCTCGGCGGCCGCGGCGTCGCCCGTCTGCCGGACGGAGTAAATCAGCCGCGCAGCGCCCGGTGAGATCATGATGGGGTCGACCGCCAGCCCGAGGATGGCCCGAGCCTGCAACTCGAACCCGGACAGCCGCTGGGTGCGCAACGTGAGTAGGGCGGCGTCATAAGGTCGCACGCTGACACCGGCGAAGGACACCTCATCGCCGCGGGTCAGCAACTCGACGCCGAACAGGCCCCGCCCGTCGAGCGCGCGCACGGCACGAGCGGCGATCGACTTGGCAGCATCCAGGGCGGCGGTGCTCATCGCGTGGGGCTGCCAGGACTCCAACACCGATTGCCCGCTTCCTCCGTCGATGGTGCGATGCCCGATCGGCGCGCAGAATGTCAGCACCGGCCCGGCCGAACCGGCGCTGCTCACGGTGAGCAGGGTGACCTCGTGGTCGACTTCCATCGCCATCTCTGCCAGCACCCGGGCGGGTGGGTTCTGCACGTCGGCCGCGCGCTGCCAGGCCGCTTCGACGTCATTGGCCCGCACCATCACCGACTGTCCCTCCCCGGGCGGTGCCGCGACCGGTTTGACCACCATCGGAAACCCGGCGTGCTCGGCCACCGAGCGCAGTTCGTCAGCCGACCCGGCGAACCAGAATGGTGCCGTGGGCAGCCCGAGCTCGTCGGCGGCCAACCGTCGCATTCCCTCGACGTCCGCGGCCAACCGTGCGCCGTGGACACTGGGCACCACCTCGGTGAACCCGGTTTCGGTGGCGGCGGTCAACACGTCGATGGCAACGCTGCCGGTCACGGCCACCAGGAATTTCGGCTGCCACCATCTGATCGTCGCGAGCAGCTCGTCGGTGTCGGCCATGTCGACGGCCACCGACTGGTCGGCGGCCCGGTGCAGCAACGCATCGGCATAGCGGTCGACGGCGATCACCTCGGCGCCCAGCCGTTGCAGCGCGGTCACCAGTTCACGACCCAGCTCCCCCGAGCCGAGCAGCATCACCCTGGTCCGGCTTGGGCTCCCCGGGTGCGACCGCCGAGCTTGCGAGGTGTTCTGCCCCGGTGGCACCATACGATTCTCGACCACTGGCCCTCCCTCCCTCCGCAGCCTATTACCCAACCGGGGGTCCTTGGCCCAGCGGCCGGCACACGTTCGTCGTCGGATCCCACCACTGCCCTGGATCGCAGCCCAGCGGCTGCGGTCCGACGCCTAGCGGCCGGCAAATGTTGCCGCTCGGATCCCACCACTGCCCGGGCTCGCAGGCCAGCGGTTGGGGTCCGACGCCCAGTGGGTAGCAGGCCTTGCTGAACGGCTCCCACCACTGCCCGGGCTCACAGTGCGCCGAGCTCACCGCCT
>NZ_JBYCLE010000559.1:0-3916 GCF_057473765.1 Mycobacterium sp. TH-M106
ACACCCCGTTTTCGCATCGCAACTCCGAGCCGGGCTGGATCGTCGCACCCGGGATGCAGGGCACGCAGGTTCAACCGCTCACCGCGAACATGCTGACTCCCGAATCGCTGGCCGAGCTGATGGGCGGCCCGGACATCGCGCCCCCACCGCCGGGAGACACCATGTCCGGGCCGGCGAACTCCTACGACGAATCCAATCCGCCGCCGCCCGCCGGCTATCCCGCACTCCCGCCACCGGCACCGATCGGAGGTGGGCGATAAATGCGACTGTCACGCCTGCTTCACCGCTGGTCCGTCATGGCATGCGCCGCCATGACGCTGACATCGTGTGGTTGGCGCGGCATCGCCGATGTGCCGCTGCCGCTCGGCCGCGGTACCGGACCTGATCATCTGACGATCTACGTACAGCTACCGGACACGTTGGCGCTGAACACGAACAGTCGCGTGCGGGCCGCCGACGTCTGGGTCGGCACGGTACGCGGGATAAGCCTGAAGAACTGGGTCGCGACCTTGACCCTGGACCTCGATCCGGCGGTGCGACTGCCCGCGAACGCGACCGCGAGGGTCGGTCAGACCAGCCTGTTGGGCACCCAACACGTCGAGCTGGCCGCACCGCCGAATCCATCGCCACAACCGTTGAAAAGCGGCGACACCATTGGCCTGAAGAACTCCTCGGCCTATCCCACCGTCGAACGGACGTTGGCCAGCATCGCAATGATCCTCAACGGCGGGGGCATACCCAATCTCGACGTGATCCAGACCGAGGTCCTCGACATCCTGGACGGCCGTGTCGATCGGATCCGCGAATTTCTCGACCGGCTGGACACGTTCACCGCCGAACTGGCCCACCAGCGCAACGACCTGACCCGTGCCATCGACTCCACCAACCAACTGCTGAGCATCGTCGCCGACCGCGACGAGACGCTGGACCGGCTGCTCACCGAGATGCCGCCGCTGATCCAGCATTTCGCCGACACCCGCGATCTGTTCGTCAACGCCACACAATCTCTGGGTCGCTTCAGCGACGCCGCAAACCGGGCACTGTCAGAGGCCCGAGGAAACCTGCACCAGAGCCTGCAGTCGCTGCAGCGGCCGCTCCGGGAACTCGACCGGGCAGCGCCGTACGCAGTCGGCGCGCTGAAGTTGGGCCTTACCGCACCATTCGATCTCGACACGCTGCACCAAGTGCTGCGCGGCGACTACCTTAACTTCTCCGGGGTATTCGACCTGACGTTGTCCACGGTCGACAACGCGATCCTCAGTGGGACGGGGGTCTCCGGTGCGTTGCGCGCGCTCGAGCAGTCCTGGGGACGGGACCCGACAACCATGGTGCCGGATGTGCGTTACACGCCGAACCCGAACGACGCGCCGGGCGGACCGCTGGTGGAAAGGGGCGAGTGATCGATGCTGACCCGAGCCATCAAGACGCAGTTGGTGTTGTTGACCGTGGTGGGAGTTGCGGCGGTTGTCATATTGGGCGTCTACTACCTGCGGATACCACGCCTCGTCGGAATCGGCCGATACACGCTGTACGCCGATTTGCCCCAGTCCGGGGGGTTGTATCGAACGGCGAACGTGGCATATCGGGGCATCACCATCGGCAAGGTCACCGATGTGGAACCGACCCGCCGTGGTGCCCGCGCGACACTGAGTGTCGACGACGCCTACCAGATCCCGGCCAACACCTCGGCCAACGTGCACTCGGTGTCGGCGGTCGGCGAACAGTACCTGGACCTGGTGTCGCCCGACGGCGAGGGGCGGCCGTATGAAGGCCCGTATCTCCGCGACGGGCAGACAATCACCACGAGCACGGTTCCCAGCCCGATCGGCCCGGCGCTGGACACCGCCGCACAAGGACTGGCGGCGCTGCCCAAGGACAAGATCGCAACACTGCTTGACGAGACGTCGCAGGCCGTCGGCGGTTTGGGGCCGACCCTGCAGCGCCTGGTCGACGCCACCGGTGCGATCGCCCACGACTTCAAGGGCAGCATCAAGGACTTCGACGACATCATCGTGCATTCCGCACCGATCATCGACAGCCAGGTCGATTCCAGCGCCGCGATCACGCAGTGGGCGGCCAACCTCGACACGCTGGCCGCCCAGACGGCGCAGCAGGATCGCGTGCTGCGCCGTGTCCTGGCCAACGCAGCTCCCACCGCGGACCAGGTCAACAAGACGTTGAGCGATGTTCGCCAGTCGCTGCCGCAGACACTGGCCAATCTCGAGGTCGTCCTCGAGATGCTCAAGCGTTATCACGGCGGCGTCGAACAGCTTTTGGTGTTTTTGCCGCAGCTCGGGACGATAGCCCAGACGGTGACCACGGCATCCCCCGGCCAGGCGTCACTTGGTGTCGGCGCGGCAGCACTCAACCAGCCGCCTGCGTGCCTGACCGGCTTCCTGCCCGCGTCGCAGTGGCGATCACCGGCCGATACCAGACCCGCACCACTGCCGGCCGGCACCTACTGCAAGATCCCGCAAGACGCGCAAGCCAACGCAGTACGCGGTGCCCGCAACTATCCGTGCGTGGACGTGCCCGGCAAGCGGGCGGCGACCCCGCGGGAGTGCCGCAGCGACAAACCCTACGTCCCGCTGGGCACCAACCCCTGGTACGGCGACCCGAACCAGATCCGCAACTGCCCCGCACCCGGCGCGCGCTGCGACCAGCCGGTCGACCCAGGCCGGGTGATACCGGCACCGTCGATCAACAACGGCCGAAACCCTTTGCCGGCAAACGAGTTGCCCGGCACGCCACCGCCGGTCAACGACCCGCTGCAGCGGCCCGGCTCGGGCACCGTCGAGTGCAACGGCCAGCAGCCCAACCCGTGTGTCTACCACCCCGGCGCCGCTTCGGTCGCGGTCTACGACGCGCAGAGCGGTCTGGTCGCCGGACCCGACGGCACGGTGTTCTCACTGGAAGACTCGACCGCCATCGGCCCCGACGGCTGGAAGGCGATGCTGGCCCCGGCGGGCTGAGGGCTGGTCCGTCGACATCCGGCAACCTGGGTCGGCGGCGAGCCGATCGACTCGACCGTCGGCGCAATCGGTATGCTGGCGCCAGGTATTCCGGGCATTCCGGATGAATCACTGACACCAATGGAGTTGCGCAGTGCCTAAAACCAAGGTGCAGAAAGTGGGCGATATTCATGACGGACTTACCGCAGAAAACCACGACGACCTTGATGCGCTGAACGGCCACGAAGTTGCCGAACCGGTTGTCCTCGAGGCACGCAAACTTCACAAATCCTTCGGCAGCGGCGCCGCGAGCACTCCGGTGCTCAACAACATCGATCTGCACATACGCCGAGGCGAATTCGTCGCGTTAGTGGGACCTTCAGGGTCGGGGAAGTCGACGCTGCTGAGCATCCTCGGGCTTTTGGATCTCCCGACGAGCGGTGACATTCTGGTGAATGGGGAGAGCATCGCTCAGCTGTCACGTCGGCGGCTGGCCGCCGTCCGATGCCGGACAATCGGATATGTATTCCAAGCGTTCAATCTGTTGGCCGGCTTATCTGTCGTCGAGAATGTGATGCTGCCCGGATTACTGGCCGGCAAATCGGGTCGTGCTCAACACGAGCGCGCAATGACTTTACTTGATCAGGTCGGCCTTGCGAAGTTGGGCAGCCGGGTACCCGCGGAATTGTCCGGCGGCGAACAGCAACGGGTGGCCGTGGCGCGGGCATTGTTCATGACACCCGATGTGATACTCGCCGACGAACCCACCGGCAATCTGGATACCCGTAACGGCCGCAAGGTGATCGACACTCTCTACAGTCTGAATTCGTCGGGTCAAACCATCGTCCTGGTAACCCATGATCAGTCCATCGCCGACGACGCCCCCCGGCTGATCTCCCTTCTCGACGGTGAGATCGAAGCCGACAGCGGCCAGGTCCAACTACCTCGCGATCTGGCATGGCTCG
>NZ_JBYCLE010000560.1:0-3803 GCF_057473765.1 Mycobacterium sp. TH-M106
GGTGCGGTGCTCGCCGCCGACCTCGGTTTACCGGACATCGGGTTGACCACGCTGACCGAGGTGGCCGGCCGGGGAGGGCTGATCGCCGCAGTCACCGACCTGCCCACCCTGCTCGACGCCGACACCGGATTCGGTGAGCCGATGAACGTGGCTCGCTCCGTTACGGTGCTCGAGGATGCCGGCTTGGCCGGCTGTCACCTTGAGGATCAGGTCAATCCGAAACGCTGCGGACACCTGGACGGGAAAACTGTGGTTCCGGCCGATGAGATGGTCAAGCGGCTGCGCGCCGCGGTGTCGGCCCGCCGCGACCCGAACTTCGTCATCTGCGCCCGCACCGACGCCGCCGGGACCGAAGGCCTGTCAGCGGCGATCGACCGGGCCAAGGCCTACGCCGACGCAGGTGCGGACATGATCTTCACCGAGGCACTGGCCGGGCCCGCCGACTTCGAGCGGTTCCGAGCCGCGGTGAACGTCCCGCTGCTGGCCAACATGACCGAGTTCGGAAAGTCTGAGTTGCTCAGTGTGCAGCAACTCACCGATATCGGCTACAACGTCGTCATCTACCCGGTGACCACACTGCGGCTGGCAATGTTCGCCGTCGAAGCGGGCTTGCGTGAAATCGATTCAGCCGGCACGCAGTCCGGGTTGCTGGAGAAGATGCAGCACCGTAGCCGGCTCTACGAGCTGCTGCGTTACGCCGACTACAACCAGTTCGACACCGACATTTTCAACTTCGCGTTAGGAGAGTCCCAATGACGTCGCTCGCTACCGTGCAACCGGAGATCCACAAAGGGTTGGCCGGTGTCGTCGTCGACACCACGGCCATCTCCAAGGTGGTGCCGGAGACTAACTCGCTGACCTACCGCGGTTATGCGGTTCAGGACCTGGCCGCGCACTGCAGCTTCGAGCAGGTCGCCTACCTGCTGTGGCACGGCGAGCTGCCGACCGAGGCCGAGCTGTCGTCCTTCCGGGACACCGAACATGCTGCGCGGCAACTCGATCCAGCGATGTCGTCGCTGCTGACCGGGCTGCCGGAGCACTGCCACCCGATGGACGTGGCGCGCACCCTCATCAGCGCTCTGGGCGCGAACGATCCCGACGAGGGCGACAGCACCGAGGCCGCAAACCACGCGAAGGCGTTACGCATGTTTGCGGTGCTGCCGACCATCGTCGCGATCGACTTGAGGCGGCGGCGTGGCCTGCCGCCGGTCGGTCCCGACCCGCAGCTGGGCTACGCCGAGAACTTCCTGCACATGTGCTTCGGCGAGGTGCCCGAACCGACTGTCGTCGCCGCATTCGAGCAGTCGATGATCCTCTACGCCGAACACGGCTTCAACGCATCGACCTTCGCCGCCCGGGTGGTCACCTCGACCCGATCCGATATCTACAGTGCCGTCACCGCGGCTATCGGCGCGCTCAAGGGCCCCCTGCACGGTGGCGCGAACGAGGCGGTCATGCACGACATGATCGAGATCGGCGAACCGGAGAACGCGTCGGAGTGGTTACGCGGCAAGCTTTCCCGCAAAGAGAAGGTGATGGGCTTCGGTCATCGCGTCTACAAGCACGGTGACTCCCGGGTGCCGACGATGCACCAGGCGCTGACCCGGGTCGCCGAGGTGCGTGACGGCCAGCGCTGGCTGGACATCTATCAGGTCCTGGCTGCCGAGATGGTGCAGGCCACCGGGCTCAAACCCAACCTCGACTTTGTGACCGGCCCGGCGTATTACCTGATGGGGTTCGATATCCCGATGTTCACGGCGCTTTTCGTGATGAGCCGGGTCGTCGGCTGGACCGCCCACGTCGTCGAGCAGACCGCGTCCAACGCGCTGATCCGGCCGCTCAGCGCCTACTCGGGGCACCCGCAGCGGACGCTTCGGGCGGGCTGACCTGACCCGGCTGATCCGGTGCGCCCGCGACTGGGGTCAGTAGGAGTTGAAGAAAAGCAGTTGCAGGGAGTCGGCCACACTCTGGAACAGTCCGCTGTTGGCGGCTCCGTGCACGAACACCGCACTGAGCCACGCGTCGACGTTGTTGACGTCGCTGTCGGTGATGTGGAGAAACGTGAGTTCGCCGTCGGTCGACGTGGTCGCGTCGGCGATCTGTGCCGGTGTCAGCCCCAGGTACTCCGCGTGCGGGCCGAATATGTCCAGCAACGCACGCCACAGGCCCTGGTCGTTGTAGATCGCTTGGAAGTTGGGGACCGGGTCGGGGTCAAAACTGTAGATGGTCGCCGGATACAGATCATCCGGCGTCTCGTTGCCGAGAACGCTGGTCATGTGGAAAAGGGTGAGCAGATAGTTGGTCAGAGTCGTACCGATCGTCGCGTCCATGTCTGCTTCAAGGTTGGGCCACACGCCGGTGACCGGGGCGGACGGGTCGCCGATGAACACGAAGTGCAGATCGTCGCTGGGGATACCGGCTGCGGCCAGCCGGGTCATCGCGATCGACTCGGCGGTGGCGCTCTGCGAGTATCCGAACAGCGTCAGCGGATGCTCCGCGTTGAAAGCTCCTGGGTTCGCGGCGAATTCGTTCTCCACGGCGAGAACGACATCCGACGCGGCGGTGAAGCTGCTCGGGCCCTGTTGGATCAGTTCGGGTGTGGTCAGCACCTGCAGCGGGGCGCTGCACGGGTCGGTTCCGGTCATATCGCAGACGATCGAGTCGGTCGCGCCGCCGTCGAAACCCAGCGGGTGCAGATACAGATCCTCGGCGGTCTGCGCGAACTGGGTCGACGGCGTCGGCTCGGTGGTTCCGCCGAGGATGATCGCGGTGTCGCTGCCCGACAGCGGACCGTCCGCAGACAGCAGAATCACGTCGATGCGGGCCGGTGGGCTGATCGGCGCGATGGCCGCGCCGACGATCATGCCGACGGCGGCAACGTGCGCGAACACCGGGTATCGGTTCACCGCAGCATTCCTTTGCTCCCATCGGCACGCCCCACTGTGATCCGGGTCATTGCACCTTCTTATCTCACCGTCATCGTGGATTCAAGGAGTTGACATCGGGACCGGACCTGAAGGTTGTGGTCAGCCGGTCGCTCTGAGTTCACCGGCCCTCTCTAGTCTGACGGCCATGGGTTTCCTCAAGCCCGACCTGCCCGTCATCGACTTCGACGAATGGAGCCAAGGCACCCGCAGCGAGAAGATCCGCCCGATGGCCCGACACTGGGCCGAGGTGGGTTTCGGCACCCCGGTGGTGCTGCACCTGTTCTACGTGGTCAAGATCGGCCTCTACGTCCTGGGCGGCTGGCTGATGGCGTCGACGACCACCGGCCTGAACGGGTTCACCGGTGTTGCGCACTGGTGGAGCGAGCCGATCGTCTTCGAAAAGGTCGTGCTCTACACGATGCTCTTCGAGGTGATCGGGTTGGGCTGCGGCTTCGGCCCGCTGAACAACCGGTTCTTCCCGCCGATGGGCTCGATCCTGTACTGGTTGCGGCGGGGCACCATCCGGCTGCCGCCCTGGCCTCACCGGGTGCCCTTCACCCGGGGGACCGCCCGCACCCGCTTCGACGTCGCGATGTACGCGGCGCTGCTGGCGATGACGGTCTGGGCGTTGTTCGCCGACGGCACCGGTCCGGTGGCGGGGATGACGACGGTCGGCGTGCTGCCGGCCTGGGAGATCCTGGCGGTGCTGGTCCTTCTGGCGGTACTGGGGTTGCGGGACAAGGTGATCTTCTTGGCCGCCCGCGGCGAGATCTACGGAGCACTGGCGGTGACGTTCCTGTTCACGGCTTGGAGCACGGTGGACATGATCGTCGCCGCCAAGCTCGTCTTCGTCATCATCTGGATGGGTGCGGCCAC
>NZ_JBYCLE010000561.1:0-5191 GCF_057473765.1 Mycobacterium sp. TH-M106
CAGCATGTCCTCGTTGAACCAGTCCATGTTGTGCACGCCGACCTTGTCGCTGATGAAGCAGGTGTAGAAGTGGCGCCGGAACACGTCGGCGGGCCCGGTGTAGCCGGGCGGGAATTTCGCCTGCGTCCAGCCCGAGTGCCGGTTGTAGACATGCTCGGCGCGCCAGAGGAAATACGGTATCCAGCCGACGTCGCCCTCGGTCAGCGAGAACTTGATCTCGGGGAAGTCGGCGTAGAACTCGGCCCAGATCAGCTCGGTGAAGGTGAACATGCTCATCATCGATGACGCCGTCATCATCACGCTGGGCGGCGCGTCGCTGGAGACCATGGGCGATCGCGACGCCGAGCCGACATGCGTGCACAGCACCGTGTTGTTCTCGCAGACCGCCTCGAACAGTGGGTACCAGTACTTGGTGTGAATGCTGGGCATCTGCAACGCTTCCGGGTTCTCCGAGAACGTCACGGCGTGGCAGCCCTTGCCGGCGAGCCGTTCGACCTCCCTGGCCGCCTCGGCCACGTCGAACAGCGGCAGGATCCCGCAGGGGATGAACCGCCCGGGGTATGCCCCGCACCACTCGTCGACGTGCCAGTCGTTGTAGGCCTTGATCATCACGAGGTTGACCTCGCGGTCGGGCCCCTGGTTGAGCACCTGGCCCGAGAAGCCGGTGAAGTTCGGGAAATTCAGGCCCGCCAGCTGACCGCCCGCGTTCATGTCGCGAATCCGCTCGTCGACGTTGAAGCAGCCGGGCCGCATCTCGTCGTAGCGGGAGGCGTCGACGTTGTACATCTCGCGGGGCTTGCCCGCGACGGCGTTCAGGCCCATGTTCCGGCCGCGCACCTCGCCGTAGTACCACTGCTGGATGCCGTCGGGCTCGGTGACCACCCGCGGCGCGAGGTGCTTGTACCTGGCCGGGACGTGGGCGTCGAACATGTCCGC
This sequence comes from Mycobacterium sp. TH-M106, assembly GCF_057473765.1. NCBI lineage: Bacteria > Bacillati > Actinomycetota > Actinomycetes > Mycobacteriales > Mycobacteriaceae > Mycobacterium > Mycobacterium sp. TH-M106. Next base: position 937 of record NZ_JBYCLE010000561.1, read on the forward strand.
GGGCTCGGCGATGTGGTCGTCCACGCTGATCAGGATCAGATCGTCCTTGATCAAAGCCGCACTCCTCGCCTCGCCGCCTATAGTGACTAGTAGACAATGATCGCCGTCACAGTGTCAACGGTGGGGCGGGGCCCGCCCGCGGCGCGAGGTGGGCGCGCTCGCGGGCAGACTCCTTGGCGGGCAAGGTTTGAACCGGCACCGTTGCACGCCGCGCCGGCCGCTGCGCCGGCTCCGCACCGCGCTGACATGACCCTGTTGCTCCGACTATTAGTGCGCCTGGCGCCGCACTCGGTCGCATGCCACGATGGGGCGAGGCTGCGCCTGAAAGGTGACCGGAGTGAGCGCACACAAGGCCGCGCGGCCCACGACCGCCGATGTGGCGCGACTGGCCGGCGTGTCGACCGCGACGGTCAGCTACGTCCTCAACAACGCCGAGGGCCGCCGGATCTCCCCGCAAACCCGGGAGTCGGTCTGCCGCGCCGCGAAACTGCTCGGTTACCGGCCCAACCTCGCCGCCCGTAACCTGGCCCGCGGCAAGGGCGGTGTGGTGTTGTACGTGGTGCCGCACGTGGCGGTGGGCGAGATGCCGATGCAGGCCGGCAGCCAGATGACCACCGAACTGGCGCGCCAGGGTCTGCTGCAGGTGCAGATCTTCGAGACCGAGGACGACCAGCACGTCGTGGACGCGATCGAGGCCCTCGATCCGGTCGCGGTCACCAGCCTGTTCCCGCTCACCCCGGCCGCCCTCGGCGCGCTGAACGCCGCCGGCATCCCGCACATCGAGATCGGGACGCTGCCCACGCTCGGCAATCCGCACCTTTCGGTGGGCGAGCTGCGGGTCGACCACCTCGTCTCGCGCGGCCACCACCAGATCGCGTTCGCCCACACCGGAATCCCACGCTGGCGTGCGCTTGGCGACTACTGGTTCGAAGGCGTCGCACGAGCCGCGCGATTGCGTGACCTTCCGCCCGTCCGGGCCGCCGAGGTCACCGTCGACAACGCCGCGGCCGTGGTGACGGGCTGGGTGCAGGACGGCGTGACGGCGGTGTGCGCGCAGAGCGACGAGATAGCGTGCCTGGTCTTGTACGGCATCCACGCGGCGGGGCTGCGCTGCCCGGGCGACCTCGCCGTCATCGGCGTCGACGCCAGCCCCATGGGGGTGGTGAGCACGCCACCGTTGACCACGGTGCAGTTCGATCCCGCCGCGGTCGCCGACGTCGCGCTGGCCGCCGTGTTCGAACGGCTGGGACTCCCCGGCGGCCCGGCCGGTGGCGTGGCCGACATCGCCCGCCTGATCGTGCGTTCCTCGACCTGAGCCGCCGCGGGGCCAGCCCGGTTAAGCGCGTAACGGCGTCGATCCCATTTCTTCGCAGCGTCTGGACATCGTTTGGTTAAGCGCATAACCTACGGCGCGGACGATCCATTCACGCAACGCTGCCAGGAGGGATGACCGGGGATGACTATGTCGGTGCGGGCCGTGCTGGACGAGATTCGCGAACGACCGGGCACCGGCGAGGTGATCCCGATCATCGATCCCGCCACCGAGGAGCAGCTCACCGAGTTCACCGATTGCGGCTCCGAGGCCGTCGACGCGGCCGTCGCGCGCGCGAAGGCTTCGGCCGAATCGGGCGTGTGGTCGGGCCTGCCCGACTATGAACGGGCCAGGGTGCTCTGGCGGGTCGCCGACCTGATCGACGAGAACGCCGAGGTCCTGGCCGAACTGGAATCGCTCGACGCCGGCATCCCCCCGGCGCAGGCGCAGATCATCACCCGGGTCGGCTCCGAGTGGTTCCGCTACTACGCCGGCTGGTGCACCAAGATCGACGGCATCGCCCGGGACGTGAACACCGGCGGCCTCACCGGCGTCGACTCGCACATGCACACCTACACCGTGCGCGAGCCGTATGACGTTGTGGGGCTGATCTTCCCGTGGAACGGACCGATCTTCAATTTCTGCGCCAAGCTCGCACCGTCGCTGGCGGCCGGCTGCAGCACCGTCGTCAAGCCCGCCGAGGAGACCCCGCTGTCGGCGCTGGTGCTCGACCGCATCCTGGCCGAGGCGGGGGTTCCCGACGGAGTCGTCAACCTGCTGCTCGGCTACGGCCACACCGCCGGGGCCGCGATCACCGCGCACCCCGACGTCGAGAAGGTCGCCTTCACCGGATCGACCGAAGTCGGCCGCGAAATCGTTCGCGCCTCCGCGGGCAGCAACCTCAACAAGGTCACCCTGGAACTCGGCGGCAAGTCGCCGGTGCTGATCTTCGACGACGCCAACCTCGACATGGCCATTCCGATGGCGTCGTTCGGCACGTTCATCCACTCCGGGCAGGCCTGCGTGTGCGGGTCGCGGATCTTCGCCCAGCGCGGTGTGTACGAGCGCGTCGTGGAGGGCATCGCCAACATGGCCAACGTCATGCAGCTCGGCGGCCCCCGCGACGAGGGCGCCATGGTCGGCCCGCTGATCAGCCAGAAGCAGCTCAACCGCGTCCTGGGCTACCTCGAGCAGGGCAAATCCGACGGCGTGGAGCTGGTGACCGGTGGGCACCGGCTCGACCGCAAGGGCTATTTCGTCCACCCGACCGTGGTCACCAACGTCGACCCCAGCTCCAGCCGGCTGTTCCACGAGGAGATCTTCGGGCCCGTCGTCACCATCCTGCCGTTCGACGACGAGGACGAGGCGGTCGCGCTGGCCAACCACAGCACCTACGGGCTGGCCGCCACCGCGTGGACCAATGACCTGGGCCGCGCCCACCGGATCGCCAAGCGGCTCAAGGCCGGCACCGTCGGCCTGAACTGCCAGATGCAGTTCGACCACTCCATGCCGTTCGGCGGGTACAAGCAGTCCGGGTGGGGCCACGAGTCCGGCAAGGCGGGCATCGAGACCTACCTGCAGACCAAAATCGTGTGGGCGCAGATGTAGCGCGGCCCGAGCCGTCCCGCGCCTCCTCGCTGATGCACTAGCCCGTGGACACCGACCACGACCGCAGCGGACGCAGCAACGCGTTCTTCTTGTAGTAGTGCTCCGCCATTCGCCGCATGATGTTGTCGAGCACGGTCACCGCCTCGTCGAGGAACGGGCCCTTGTTCAGCATCACGCATTCGGCCCGCTCGCTCATCACCGCGTCGCTGATCTCGGCGCGGGAGGGGCGCCCCGTCTTGGCCAGCTGCTCGAGTACCTGCGTCGCCCAGATCACCGGCAGGTGCGCGGCCTCGCACAGCCACAGGATTTCCTCCTGTAACTCCGCCATCCGCTCGTAGCCGCACTCCACCGCCAGGTCCCCCCGGGCGATCATCACCCCGGCCCGGGGCCGCCGCATCGCCGTGAGCAACAGCTGCGGCAGGTGTTCGAAGGCCTGTAGCGTTTCGATCTTCAGGACGATGCCCAACTTGTCCCCGCCCAGCCGGTCGAGCTCGTCCAGCAGCGCCTCGACATCGGATGCGTTGCGCACGAACGACATTTCGACCAGGTCCGCCAGTTCCACCACGGCGGCGAGGTCCACCACGTCGCGCTCGGTGAGCGCCGATATCGGCAGGTCGGTGTCGGGCATGTTGATGCCCTTGCCGGCTTTCAACCGTGCTTCACCCCGCTCGGGAAAGTCGATGCGCACGGTCAGCGCGTCGCGGTCGACCGACTCGACGCGTCCACCGATCTTGCCGTCGTCGAAGAGAATCGCGTCGCCGACGCGGGCGTGATCGAACGCCTCGGGCAGCGTGCACCCGATGCGTGGCACACCGTTGCCGCGCTCGACGGGCGCCGGGGAACAATCCCGCGTCAGCCGCAGCAGTTCGCCGCAGTGCAGCACCAGACTCTGCTCCGTCGCGGGCAGCAGCCCGACTTCGGTCGACTCCCCGCCGCGCCGAGCCTGCAGCACCGTTCCGGTCTGGCAGTAGGTGGTCTTGGCCGCGGTCAGCACGAATCCGCCCGCGGCACCGGGGGCGGACTCCAGCACCAGTTGACGCCCGGACCCGCGCGCGTCCCGCACATCCACTACGTCCCCGGCGGCGCGGTGGGTGAGCCACTGCTGCGGCACCGGCACCGATGCCATGCCGGGTTCCGGCGGGCCCGCCGGTGCCTCGGCCGCGGTGAGCCACGCCCGCGCGGGGGCGACGACCCGGCCGAGGGCGTCTCGCCGGGGACGGAGTTTGACCACGCGCGGCCCCGGTTCCAGCGGCCCGGTTCGCAGCTTCGGCCCTCCCAGGTCCATCGCCACCCGGCAGGTGGTGCCCGCTCGGGCGGCCGCGTCCCGGACGTGGC
>NZ_JBYCLE010000562.1:0-11452 GCF_057473765.1 Mycobacterium sp. TH-M106
ACCGGAACCCCAGGGTGAACATGTCGGAGTCCGAGCGAATCCCGGGGTAGCGGAACAGGTCCCAGGTGCCGCCCAAGTCGTCGCGGCGCTCCAGAACCGCATAGCTCTTGGTCGGACAGCGATCCTGCAGATGCCAGGCGGCGCTGATTCCGGAGATGCCGGCGCCGACGATCACAACGTCAAGATGCTCACTCATGACGCCACGTTATCAACAGTGTGTCGACTAAGTCAACGCAGTGTCGAAATTATCTACACCGTGTAAGCTGGCCGTCGTGGCCAGCCCGATTCAGACGCACGCGCGCGGACGACGATCGGCACGCCCATCCGGAGACGACCGAGAACTGGCAATCCTGGCTACCGCCGAACGGCTGCTGGCACAGCGGTCGCTGGCCGACATCTCGGTGGACGATCTGGCCAGGGGAGCCGGCATCTCCCGGCCAACGTTCTACTTCTATTTCAAGTCCAAGGACGCGGTGCTGTTGTCGCTGCTGGAGCCGATGATCGCACGGGCGGACGCCGAGTTCGACGGGGCGGTACAGCGGCTGCCCGCCGACCCACGCCGGGTGTGGCGCAGCGGCATCAAGGCGTTCTTCACCGCATTCGACTCGCATCGCGCGATCGCCCGCGCCGGCGCGCAGGCGATCGCGGCGAGTCCGGAGTTTCGAGCTATCTGGCAGGGCTACATGGCTAAGTGGATCGAGCAGACCGCGATCCTTATCACCGCCGAACGGGATCGCGGCGCGGCACCGGACACCATCCCCGCCCGGGACCTCGCGACGTCGCTGAACCATATGAACGAACGCACGATGATGACGACGCTGGCCGGTGAGCACCCGGCGGTGGAGCATGACCGAGTGGTCGACACCCTGACCCATATCTGGGTCACCAGCATCTACGGCGAGGCCGCCCAACCTCACTAAAGCGCGGCTGAAAGCCGCTGCTAGTGCGCGAAATGCCGAGCGCCGGTGAGGTACAGCGTCACCCCGGCCTCCGCAGCGGCCGCAGTCACCTCTTCGTCGCGGATCGACCCGCCGGGATGCACAATCGCAGCCACTCCCGCTGCTGTCAGCGTCTGCAACCCGTCCGGAAACGGGAAGAACGCATCCGAGGCCGCTGCCGCGCCGCGCACCCGGGTGCCCCCGCGCTCGACCGCCAACCGGGCCGCGTCCACCCGATTGACCTGTCCCATACCGATACCGACGGTGGCGCCGTTCGCGGCGACCACGATCGCGTTCGACTTGACCGCACGACAGGCCCGCCAGGCGAACGCCAGGTCCGCCAACATCGCCGGATCCGCCGGCGAGCCGCTTGCGAGAGTCCAGTTCGCTGGGTTGTCGCCGGGCGCATCCAACGCGTCGCGTTGCTGAACCAGCAGCCCGCCGCTGAGCGGACGCAGCTCTACGCCGCCGCGCCGCGGCTCGGGCGCCACCAGCACGCGGATGTTCTTCTTGCGCGCCAGCACGTCGACAGCACCCGGAGCGTAGGAGGGCGCCACGATAACTTCGGTGAAGATGGTGCTCACACACTCCGCCATCTCGACGCTCACCTCGGTGTTGGCCGCGATCACCCCACCGTATGCGCTATGCGGATCACACTCGTGCGCCTTGCGATGTGCATCGGCTACCGAGACCGCTGAAACGGCGATTCCACACGGATTGGCGTGTTTGATGATCGCCACACAGATTTGCTGGTGGTCGAAGGCAGCCCGCCACGCCGCGTCGGCATCAGTGAAGTTGTTGTACGACATGTCTTTTCCGTGTAGCTGGTTGGCTTGCGCCAGACCGGGAAACGCGCTTGGGTCGTTGTACAGCGCCGCTTGTTGGTGCGGGTTCTCGCCGTAACGCAGCTGGGACGTCCGGTGATAGGCCCGTCCCATCCACTCCGGTAGGTCTGGGCACGCCTCTTCTGGCGTCAGCGTCGACGACATCCAGTTCGCGACCGCGACGTCGTACTCAGCGGTGTGCCGAAAAGCCAGTGCCGCCAAGTGCTCCCGTTGGGAAAGCGTGAACCCACCGGCGGCCACCGCAGCGAGCACACCTTCGTACCCAAGCGGATCGACCACCACCGCGACACTGGGATGGTTCTTCGCCGCGGCTCTGACCATCGACGGACCACCGATGTCTATCTGCTCGACGCACTCATCGACAGCCGCACCGGAATCCACGGTTTCACTGAACGGATACAGGTTGACCACCACGAGTTCGAAAGGTGTGATCCCGAGTTCGGCGAGTGCCGCGCCATGTTCCGGCTTGCGCAGATCGGCGAGAATACCGGCATGTACCCGCGGATGCAGCGTCTTCACTCTACCGTCAAGCACTTCCGGAAAGCCGGTCAGCTGCTCCACCGACGTCACCGGAACGCCTGCTGCAGCAATGACTTTCGCGGTAGATCCGGTCGAGACGATCTCGATGCCCGCCGCGTTCAGGCCACTGGCCAGATCAAGCAGCCCGGTTTTGTCGTAGACGCTGACCAACGCCCGGTGTATCGGCCTTCTGGTCTCGCCGCTCATCCTATCGTCGCCTTTCGTCCGGTCCAGGTCACGCCGCCGGTCACCAGCTCGGCCAGCACATCCACCAGGAGCTTGCGCTCCACTACCTTGATGCGTTCATGCAGGACGCCTTCGTCATCGCTGTCGAGCACCGCTACCGGTTCCTGGACCAGGATCGGTCCGGTGTCAGTGCCGGCATCGACCAGGTGCACGGTGCAGCCGGTGACCTTCACCCCATAGGAGAGTGCATCCGACACCGCATGTGCCCCTGGGAAGGCCGGCAGCAGCGAAGGGTGGGTGTTGACAACTCTCCCGAGGAACTGAGAGAGAAACTGCGGCCCAAGAAGCCTCATAAAGCCGGCGGAAACCACCAGGTCCGGGGAGTGTATGGCGGTGGCCTCGGTGATAGCGGCATCCCAGGCCTTCCGGTCGGGATAATCGGCCGGCCGGACGGTGAATGCCGGCAGCGCGGCGGTGCCGGCAATCTGGGTGGCCCGGCAGTCGCGGTCTGTGCCGACCGCTATCACCCGAGCCGGGTAGTCACCCACGGCGGCGTCAAGCAGCGACTCGAGCAGTGACCCAGTGCCCGAGGCCAACACCACCAGCCGGGCCGGTGCGCTCGGGGGCACACGGATCGGTCGGACCACGCCACGAGCGTAGTCCGGCGACGATGCGCGCCGGAACGGCACGCTGAGGAGCCGGCGCGGTCTCGACACGCATTAGTCCGGTCGGTCATCGTCGGACGGCGGGGAGCCGTCGCCGCCGGTACCGAATACAGCGTCGTCGTCGGTGAACATCTCATCTTCGGCGTCCTCGGTCGGCTCGGCCGGTCCACCCGGTTCAGCCGGCTCGACGGGTTCCCGAACGTGCTCGGCCTCACCCTCGACCGCCGGCGGGGCTGCGGGCCGAGGGCTGATGCCGCCGGTCATCGCAACCGTTACCGCACCGACGACCGCAAACCATCCAAAGACCGCAATTCCAAAGGTGGACTGGTCCACCCCGACGTCGCCAAAGTTACCCAGGCGGCCACCGCCTGCGTAGGCGAGCAATGCCATCGTCAGTGCCGCGGTCATCGCCGCGACGAGCAGCTTCTCCATCGCCGGGACCAGGGGCAATGGGTGTCGCGCACACTGCTGCCCGACCGCCACGCCAGACGACGCAGCGATGATCAGCAGCGCCACCCACACCGGCCCCAACGGTGGGGTGGGCGCCGCGGCCAGGATCGGCAGCGCCGGGATGTCGCCGCCGAGGACCGTGAACGAGCTGAACATCGCGAATCCGAGATGCGCACTCGATCCCACCGCCATCGCCGTGGTGCCGACGATCACGTTGGGCACATACAGCATTGATATCAAGGTAAGGCTGAACTGGCCGAATAACGAGTCGGTGATCCCGTAGAGCTCGTGCATGGTCGCCCAGTGCAGCACCAGAGATCCAGCTGTCACCAGCCCGGACAACCCGACCAGTGCCAAAACGCCGGCGGCAGCGGCACGTAGCGAGTCGGCCAGCCAGTCCGGCAGAGGCGGTGCCGATAGCACCCGTCGGCCCACCCGCGAACCCACACCGATCGTCGCGCCGATGGCGTGAACCACCAGAACGTGCGCAAAGGCCCCTAACGCGCTGGGCGTCTGCAACTCGGTGATCACCGACGCCGCATCATGGATGACCGCCAACGCGATGGCCGCGAACAGTAGCGGTCCGCCCACTGCCGACGCCATGATCCAACGGATGACGAACCAGGAGGCGCTGCTGGCGGTGGCCTGAGCGGTGGTACGTGCAGTTCCGGCCACCATCAACAGCGCCGGAAGCAATGGCAGCACCCCTAGTTCCCGGCCGCCGATCGAGATCGGCACCTGATGGACGCCCAGCCATATGCTGGCAATCGCGCCCAGTCCCCCAGTCATGTCGCTGTTGGCGATCAGCAACTGCAGCAAGGTCACCGCAGCGATGGTCACCAACGCCACCACGGCCGGGCCGAACGCTACCCGCACCAAGTCGCGTGCCGTACCTGCGCTCGACCCTCGACTGTCCGTCACCGGTGTCAGGCTTCGTGCACGCGGTCAACGTGGCACATGAGCGCCCAGTTAGGGCTGCGTCGGCTCTGACGGGGCAGAAGACGAGGTCGGGGAACCTTCGAGGCCCTCGCCGCCTGGTTGCGGACCGTGGCTACCCTGCGACTCTTGACTGCCGGTCGCGGAGCCACCGGCGGGCGGTGGGCTGAAGCTGGGGAAACCGGTCGGCGGGGTGGGCGAACCCTGCTGCTGGGTGTGCTGAGGCCCGGCGCCGAATCCACCGGTCGACGGTGCCGACGGCGCTCCGAATCCGCCGGATGGATAGCCGCCGTATGACGGGTAGGCGGACTGCTGCGGGGGCTGGGGCCCGGTTGGTGGGCCCGGCTGGCCGTAATACCCACCACCCGGCGGCAGCCCGTACTGCGCATACGGGTCGTATTTCGGCCTCGCGACGGGGGCGGTGACAACACCGGCGTCCAGCAGCAGCCCGCTGGCAGCCGCGACGGCCTGCATGATGATGAAAGCCAGCACCAGCCACAGCGCCCACCCGACCGAATAGCCGTTGTCTCCCGCGGAGATAATCCGTTTTATCGCCAACAGCGCTGCTAGCACTGCGAGCACCGCGACGATGGCCGTGTAGTTCCTCGCTTTGGGCAGCAAGCCGACCACGGCCAGCAGCGCGGCCAGTACGGCGAACAGCACGGCGGGCCCGGCGTTGCCGGTCAACCCGACGATCCCGCCGTCACTGAGCGTCAACATCTGTCCGAAGCTCGCCAGATAGGTGGCCAGCCCCAGCACCGCCACCGCTGCCTGCAGGTACTGCGGCAACCTGCTGACACTGTCAGCGGGCTTGGCGAATGACGGATTCGAGGCTCCGTAGGGACCTGGCGGCTGCGCAGATTGATATCCGGGACTACCGGGCGGGTAGCTCATAGCGTCTCCTGTTTTGGTCCGGTGCTGTTCGGGTGTGGCGGCGCGGTTCGACCATCCACGCTAGCGCACGCCCTGATCGGTGTGGTCGCACCTGGCCCCCGGTTGCCTGGCGCACTGACACACGTTCTAATCACCGACATGGACTACGGGCTCGTGCTGTTCACCAGTGATCGCGGTATCGCTCCGCCAGCGGCCGCCAAGCTCGCCGACGACCATGGCTTCCGCACGTTCTACGTGCCCGAACACACCCATATCCCGGTGAAACGCCAGGCCGCGCACCCGACGACCGGGGACGCGTCGCTGCCCGACGACCGTTATCTGCGCACCCTGGATCCGTGGGTCAGCCTGGGGGCGGCGTCTGCGGTCACATTGCGGGTCCGGCTGGCGACCGCGGTGGCGCTGCCGGTCGAGCACGATCCGATCGCCCTGGCGAAGTCCATCGCCACACTCGATTATCTGTCCGGTGGGCGGGTGAGCCTCGGCGTCGGATTCGGCTGGAACACCGATGAACTCGCTGATCACGGTGTGGCGACGGGGCGTCGGCGCACCATGCTGCGCGAGTACCTCGAGGCGATGCGGGCGTTGTGGACCAGCGACGAAGCCGCCTACGAAGGGGAATTCGTCAGCTTCGGTCCCAGCTGGGCCTGGCCCAAGCCGGTGCAGTCGCGCATACCGGTGCTTCTCGGTGCGGCCGGCACCGAGAAGAACTTCAACTGGATCGCTCGCAGTGCCGACGGCTGGATCACTACGCCACGCGACATCGACATCGACGGGCCGGTCAAGCTGCTGCAGGACACCTGGGCGGCCGCCGGCCGCGACGGGACACCCCAGGTGGTGGCGCTGGATTTCAAGCCGATCCCCGACAAGCTGGCGCGCTGGGCCGAACTAGGGGTGACCGAGGTGCTGTTCGGACTGCCGGACCGTTGCGCGGACGAGGTCGCCGGCTACGTGGAACGGTTAGCCGGTAAACTCGCGGCTTGCGTTTGACCGCGAGCCCTTATCGCGAGCAGACACAAAAACCCCCGGAAGAGCCGTGGAAATAGGTGCTTTTGCGTCTGCTCGGCAGCACAGCTACCGGCTCTGCAGGGTCCGGCGGGCCAGCGCGGCGGTCTCCGACGGGGTCTTGCCGACTTGAACGCCCGCGGCCTCCAACGCGTCTTTCTTGGCAGCGGCGGTGCCTGACGACCCGGACACGATCGCACCGGCGTGCCCCATCGTCTTTCCCTCCGGCGCGGTGAATCCGGCCACGTAGCCGACCACCGGCTTGGACACGTTCGCCCGGATGAACTCGGCGGCACGTTCCTCGGCGTCACCGCCGATCTCACCAATCATCACGATGACCTGGGTAGCCGGGTCCTTCTCGAATGCCTCGATGGCGTCGATGTGGGTGGTGCCGATAATCGGATCGCCGCCGATTCCGATCGCCGTGGAGAAGCCGAGATCGCGCAGCTCGTACATCATCTGATAGGTCAGGGTGCCGGACTTCGACACCAGCCCGATGGGCCCGGGACCGGTGATGTTGGCCGGAGTGATGCCGACCAGGGACTCGCCGGGGGTAATGATGCCCGGGCAGTTAGGGCCGACGAGCCGGGTCTTGTTGCCGTTGACCCCCCCTTTTCTCAGGTTGTAGGCCCACGCGTAGGCGCTGTCCTGCACCGGAATACCTTCCGTGATCACCACCAGCAGGCTGATCCCAGCGTCGATCGCCTCGACGATGGCATCCTTGGCGAACTTCGGTGGCACGAAGACGGCCGACGTGTCGGCGCCGGTCTCTGCCATGGCCTCGGCGACGCCGCCGAACACCGGCAGTTTGATGAGCCTGCCGCCCTTGTCTTCATGTGTGACAGTGGTGCCAGCCTTGCGGGCGTTGACGCCGCCGACGATCTGGGTGCCCGCCCGCAGCATGCGGGCGGTGTGGATGGTGGCTTCGCTGCCGGTGATGCCCTGGACGATGACTCGGGAGTCCTTGTTGACGAAGATCGACATCGCCTTACCCGTCCTTTCCGGCCCCGACCAGCATGGCCAGCTCGGCGGCTTTGTCAGCGGCCTCGTCCATGGTGTGCATCAGCGTCACCAGCGGATGGTCGGCTTCGGCGAGGATCCGCCGGCCCTCCTCGACGTTGTTGCCGTCGAGCCGGACCACCAGCGGCTTGGTCGCGGTGTCGCCGAGCATCTGCAACGCCTGAACGATCCCGGTGGCCACCGCATCGCAGGCGGTGATGCCGCCGAACACGTTGACGAACACACTCTTGACCTGCTTGTCGCCCAGGATGACGTCCAGCCCGGCAGCCATCACCTCCGCTGATGCGCCGCCGCCGATGTCAAGGAAGTTGGCCGGCTTGACCCCGCCGTATTTCTCCCCGGCGTAGGCGGTGACATCCAGCGTGGACATCACCAGGCCGGCGCCGTTGCCAATGATGCCGACCTGTCCGTCCAGCTTGACGTAGTTCAGGTGGTGTTCTTTGGCCTTCAGCTCCAGTGGGTCGGTGGCGTCGCGGTCTTCGAAGGCGGCATGGCCGGGCTGGCGGAAGGCGGCGTTGTTGTCCAGGGTGATCTTGGCGTCCAGGGCCAGAATCTGGTCGTCGGGGGTGCGCACCAGCGGGTTGACCTCGACCAGGGTGGCGTCTTCTTCGACGAACACCTCCCACAGCTTGGTGATGGTGACAGCCGCGGCATCCAACACCTCGGTGGGCAGATGTCCCTGTTCGGCGATCGAACGCGCGAAGACGAGGTCGACGCCGGTGACAGGATCGACGGGCACCTTGGCGAGGCGGTCCGGTTTGGTCGCGGCCACCTCCTCAATTTCCACGCCCCCCTCGACCGAGCACATAGCCAGGTAGGTGCGGTTGGCCCGGTCGAGCAAAAAGGAGAGGTAGTACTCCGCGGCGATGTCGCTGGCTTCGGACACCAGCAGCTTTTTCACGACGTGGCCCTTGATGTCCAAGCCGAGAATGTGCTGCGCGTGGGTGTAGGCAGCCTCCGGTGTGGCGGCGTACTTGACGCCCCCGGCCTTGCCTCGGCCGCCGGTCTTGACCTGGGCCTTCACCATCACCGGTCGACCGATCTCCGTGGCGATCGCCTGAGCGCCCGCGGGTGATTCGGTCACCCGGCCCGGGCTGGTGGGCACACTGTGCTTGGCGAACAACTCCTTCGCCTGGTACTCGAAAAGGTCCATGGGCTCACTGTCTAAACTGGGTCGGCGCCGTGTCGGCGGTGACCGGTTCGCGGACTTGATAATTCCAAGCTTTCCGGGAAACTGTATCGACACCGCTGCGGCGTTCCGGCACCGCATACCATTCCTGTGGCATATCTCACCGCGCCCGAATTGTGATACACCTCACATTCTGGGCCTGATTTTCCCGATAGGTTGCCTCCTTCGTGAGGAAGTGGATACCGTTTCGGGGTCCAGATAACGTTCTGATCACGACCAGGGAGATTTCCAGGTTGATCAAGCGCGGTTTGTCCCCGGTTTCTGCCTTGCGTGGGCGCGCCGACCGGTCATCTCCGCACCTCAATGAGGTCACCGACATCATCCCGTTCGATGAATTCGGCAACTTCGATGACCTGGACGACTGGGATGACCTGGACCTGAGCGATGACACCCCATTCGAGGGCGACGCGCCGTTGCCGGGTGCATCCGACGTGGATAGTCCGGATGACACCGACAACCTGACCAGCCTGGCCACCCTGGCCGGCCTGGCCCCGCTGCGGCCGGCGCATCCCCGCGCCCACTCCGCTACGCACGACGATCGCCGGTCCACGACAAGACCGTCCGGTATGCCCGGGCGCCGGGCGAAACACCGCAGAGAGCCGGCCAATGCCGTCAAGGGCCGCGTGTTGATCGTCAGCATGGCGGCCGGCGCGGCCGCCGCAGCAGCACACGCCGCGACCCAGTCGCCCGGCACCGCCCCGACGCAGACGGTGCTAGTCGCTGCCGATTCTCCGTTGGGCGGCGGAAGTGAAGCTACCGCCAGCTCCGCCAGCCCTGCTGGCCCCGCCAGCCGAGGCATGCAGATGGTCACCGTCAAGGCGATGGCGAACATTGTCGTGCACAACGAGGAGCTGGCTAAGGGTGTGGCGTTCGCTCAAGAGCGCGCCGACCGGGAAGCCCGGCTGCAGCAGCCACTGTTCGTGATGCCGACGCGCGGCATGTTCACCTCGGGCTTCGGCTACCGGTGGGGCGTGTTGCACGGCGGCATCGACATCGCCAACTCGATCGGCACCCCGATTGTGGCGGCATCTGACGGAGTCGTCATCGAGGCGGGCCCGAGCGCCGGCTACGGCATGCTGGTCAAGCTGCGGCACTCCGACGGAACGGTAACGCTGTATGGCCACGTCAACAGCACCACGGTCAGCGTCGGTGAGCGGGTGATGGCTGGTGACCAGATTGCCACCATGGGCAATCGGGGCTACTCCACCGGCTCCCATCTGCACTTCGAAGTGCTGCAGGGCGGCACCAACCGCATCGACCCGGCCTCCTGGCTGGCCAACCGCGGGATCAACCCGGGGGGATAGCCACCTCGGTAGCTACCGAGGTGATTGCCGGCTGGCGGTTAAGGAGTTTTGGCGTTGCTTCCGGACACAGCGCAGGCTTCCGGCGGCCCGACCACTCAGAGCTTGGTGAGTGGGGCGTGGTTGTGCATCAGCTTGACCCTCCCGGAACTGCCGAAGTCGATCAGCGACGTCGCGGATTCGCCCACCCCAGCTACCTCCTCGACCCGACCCAGCCCGTATTTGTCGTGGGATACCCGGTCGCCGGGCTGCAGAACCAATAGTGGCCGTTTGCCGGCCGCCGAACGGGTGGGCGACGGGCGCGGCGCACCGAATCGACCGACGCCGTTGACCGGCGCACTCAACGATGTGGTGGTATCAGTGATGTCGGAGCGCCGCCAATCGACGAGGTGCTGCGGGATCTCCCGCAGAAAGCGGGATTCCGGGTTCTGCATGGGTCGGCCCCACGAGGAACGCACCGTGGCCCTGCTCACGTAGAGCCGCCGGCGCGCCCGGGTGATGCCGACGTAAGCCAGCCGACGTTCCTCGGACAGCTCCCGTACGCTACCCAGCGATCTCATGTGCGGAAACATGCCGTCCTCCCAACCCGTCACGAACACCACTGGGAACTCCAGTCCTTTCGCCATGTGCAGCGTCATCAGCGTGACCACACCGTCACCGTGCTCGGGAATCTCGTCAGTGTCGGCGATCAGCGAAACCCGTTCCAGGAACGCTGCCAGCATCCCGGCATCCCCCACGTCCAGTTCGATGGCTGGATTCTGCTCAACGTTCTGCTCAGCAAGCAGGTTGACTCGGTCGATGCTGAATTCATGTGCAACGCTGACGAGTTCGTTGACGTTGTCCAGCCGGGCCAGATCCTGAGGATCGGTGGAGGACTCCAGTTCACCCCGGTAGCCGGTCCGGTCCAGTACCATTTCGACCAGGCCGCCGAGGTCTTCGTCGGAGGAGTCCAGGTGGCCCCGCAGGTCATCGAGCAGCTCGATGAATGCCGCAATCGCCTTCTGGGAACGGGTATTGACCGTCGCAACATTGCCGCCGGCCGCGGCGGCCAGCGCCTCAGCGAAACCGATGCGGGCGTTCTCGGCGTAGAGTGCCACACACGCCTCGGCGCGGTCCCCGATGCCGCGCCGCGGAGTGTTGAGGATCCGCCGCAGGCTCACCGTATCGCCGGGGTTGTCCAGCACCCGCATGTAGGCGATGATGTCGCGGATCTCCTTGCGCTCATAAAACCGCACGCCGCCAACGACTTTGTACGGGATTCCGGTTCGGATGAACACCTCTTCTAGTGCTCGCGACGCGTTGTTGGTCCGGTAGAACACCGCGACGTCGTTGTAGCTGAGCTCATCGCGGTCGGCCAGCGCGTCGATCTCCTCCGCGACGAACCGGGCCTCGTCGTGCTCGTTGTCGGCTACGTAACCGACGATCAGCTCCCCGTCGCCGGCGTCGGTCCACAACCGTTTCTCCCGGCGCCCGGAGTTGCAGGCGATCACCGCGTTGGCCGCCGACA
>NZ_JBYCLE010000563.1:0-4335 GCF_057473765.1 Mycobacterium sp. TH-M106
GTGCTCTCTACATCCACCCCGACGAGTGTGTGGACTGTGGAGCCTGCGAGCCGGTCTGCCCGGTCGAGGCCATCTACTACGAGGACGACCTGCCCGACGACCTGGAGCCCTATCTGGCTGACAACGCGGCGTTCTTCGTTGAAACCCTGCCGTCGCGCGACGAGCCGCTGGGGTCGCCGGGCGGCGCCGCCAAGCTCGGTCCGCTCGGCGTCGACACGCCGCTGGTTGCCAGCTTGCCGCCACAGGGTGACGCCCTCCAGGAGTGAGCGACATCACCAGGTTGCCCGGAGGCCCCGGCGGACGCCGTTTCGACGTACTTCGGGCGCTTCGGGACGCCGATGCCCCGGTGAGCATCGCGCACCTCGCAGACGAGTTGGGTGTGCACCCCAACACCGTCCGCTTCCACCTGGGCACCCTGCTTGACGACGGCCAGGTCGAACTCGCCGAGTCCCAACACGGGGGGCGGGGGCGACCAGCGCTGATGTTTGCCGCGGTCCGCCAGCCAGATCGCGGCGGAACTCGCCGCTACCGACTGCTTGCCGAGATTCTCGCCGTCGGAATCGCCGCCGACGAGGATTCGCCCAGCAAGGCACTGGCGGCCGGCCGGGCCTGGGGGCAGCGGCTGCAGTCACTGGCCGAGGCCGCGAAACCTGTTGCCGCCGAGGAGTCCATCGATCATTTCGTCGACCTGCTCGACGAACTGGGGTTCGCACCGGTACGGCGCGAACCCCAAGGCCTCCAAGGCCCCGAAGGCCCCGAGCGGAAAGCGGAGGTGGGGTTCCGGCACTGTCCCTTCCTGGAACTCGCCGAATCTCAGACCGACGTGATCTGCCCGATCCATCTCGGGCTGATGCAGGGTGCGCTGGAAAGCTGGGCTGCCCCGGTCAAGGTGGACCGGCTGGATGCGTTCGTCGAACCGAACCTGTGCCTGGCCCACTTCACCGCGGCGGCCCCGGGTGGGCGGGGAGAGGCCGGTGAAAGGGGTGGAAAGGTGCGGGTGGAACATTCGGTCGCCGGTTCAGTGCGAGTGGAAGAAGTCACCGGTTGAGGCCCTATGCTTGCCGTGGACGCGAGGTTGTCAAGGAGGTTGCATGGTAGGGGGAGTACTTCTGCTATCGACGTGAGCGATGCCGAATGACCAGCCCGGTTGACCAAAGGATGCCAGTTGATGGAATCGATCTCCCTGAACGAGCTCGCCGCTGAGAAGCTGGCCGAGGCGCAGCAGCACCACAGCGGGCGCTCCGCGCACACCATCTACGGCGGGGCCGTCCACCGCCTGCGCCAGACCCTGGTCGCGCTGCGGGCTGGCCAGGCGCTGGCCGAACACGAGAGTCCGGGGGAGGCGACGCTGCAGGTGCTGCGCGGGCGGGTGCGCCTCACCGTCGGCGACGACGCCTGGGAGGGACGGGCCGGTGACTACCTGGCGCTCCCGCCGCATCGGCACGCCCTGGACGCCATCGAGGATTCGGTGGTGCTCTTGACGGTCGCCATGGCGAAGTCGCACTAACGTCGGCCAGATGAGTACAGCCGCAGCGTCTGGAACGTTCACCCTCGGCGTCGACCTGACCGTCAACCGGCTCGGCTTCGGTGCGATGCGGCTGACCGGCCCGGGGATCTGGGGGCCACCCGCCGATCGGGGTGAGGCGGTGCGGTTGCTGCATCGCGCGGTGGAGTTGGGCGTCAACTTCATCGACACCGCCGACTCGTACGGGCCGTATGTCTCCGAGGAGATCATCCGCGAGGCGCTGCATCCCTACCCGGGGCTGGTGATCGCCACCAAGGCGGGGCTGCTGCGCACCGGCCCGAACAAGTGGTTTCCGCTGTCCAATCCGCACTACCTGCGCCAGGAAGTCGAGATGAGCCTGCGCCGGCTCGGCGTCGAACGCATCGACCTGTTCCAGCTGCACCGCATCGACCGGGATATCCCGCTACACGACCAGCTCGGCGAACTGGTGGCATTGCGCGACGAGGGCAAGATCCGCCACATCGGCCTGTCCGAGGTCAGCATCGAGCAGCTGTACGCCGCCCAAGAGATCACCTCGATCGTGTCGGTGCAGAACAAGTACAACCTGGTCGACCGCGGCGCCGACCCGCTGGTGGATGCCGTCACCGGTCAGGGCATCGGCTTTATCCCGTGGTATCCGCTGGCAGCCGGGCCGCTGGCCGCCAATGACGGCCCGCTGGCTCAGGCCGCCGCCGACCATGACGCCACGCCGTCACAGTTGGCCCTGGCCTGGCTGCTGAAACGCTCCCCGGCGATACTGCCGATCCCGGGCACCGCCAGCGTCGCGCACCTGGAGGAGAACGTTGCCGCGGCCGAGATCACGCTCAGCGATGCTGAATTCGAGGAGATAGCCGCCGCGGCGGCCACGCAACACGGCTAGCACAACCACCGGGCGACCACCGGCGGCACGCGGGCAATACGGTGTCTGAGTGGCCAGCGAGCATCCCCGGCACCCCGGCGGCGGGTTCAACCCACCCGAACCGACCAGCAAAGGCGGGCCCGACTACGGCCGGTTCATCGAAGCGGTGCGCACCCTGGGCGACCACGCCCGCGCCGTCGACGCCCCCGACGGCGTGATCAGCGCGGCCGCCGATGCGCTGCAGCAGGTGTGCGACCTGCTCGCGCCGTTTGACGCCGACGAGTGGTCGTCGCCCTCGGGGCGCCGGATGGACCTGCCGATGCGCGGCAACGTGCTGGCGGTGCCGATGAAGGTCACGAAAACCGACGACGGACGGCTGCACGGCTGGGCCCGGTTCCGCCGGTTTCACCTGGGCCGCAACGGGGCGGTGCACGGCGGGGCCATCGCGTTGCTGTTCGACTCTGTGCTGGGCACCGCGTCGTGGCTGCTCACCCGCGGCCCCTACCAGCGCACCGCACAGCTGCAGGTCAACTACCGCAACATCGTTCCGATCGAGAAAGAGTTGCAGCTCGATGCGGGCATCAGCCGGGTAGCGGGCCGCAAGATCTTCGTCGAGGCCCGGCTGCGTGACGGCGACACCTTGCTCACCGAAGCCGAGGCACTTTTCGTCAAACTCAAGCCCGGTCAGGCGTGAACGACCACCCCGATAGGCCCCGGATAGCATGGTCACGAGCCCTTTGACAGCCCCGACACCCCTGGAGACCACGACATGAGCGCGCCCGTGATTCGGGTGCCCGCCGGCACCACCGCGGGCGCGGCGGTGCGCGACGCCGGCCTTCCCGTCCGGGGCGCGCCCGATGCGATCGTGGTGGTGCGTGACGCCGACGGAAAGCTGCGCGACCTCAGCTGGGCCCCCGAGCGTGACGTCGAGGTCAGCCCGGTGGCGGCGAACACCGACGACGGCCGCAGCGTGATCCGGCATTCCTGTGCGCACGTGCTGGCCCAGGCCGTCCAGGATCTGTTCCCGGGCGCCAAGCTGGGCATCGGTCCGCCGATCACCGACGGGTTCTACTACGACTTCGATGTGCCCGACGCATTCACCCCCGAGGACCTGGCCGCGCTGGAGAAGCGGATGCGCCAGATCGTCAAGGAAGGGCAGCTGTTCTCCCGCCGGGTTTACGATTCCACCGACGCCGCCCGCGCCGAACTGGCCGACGAGCCTTACAAACTGGAATTGCTCTCCGGCGGTTTTGACAAGTCCGGTGCCGAGATCATGGAGGTCGGCGGCGACGAGCTCACCGCTTACGACAACCTCAATCCGCGCACCCGCCACCGGGTCTGGGGGGACCTGTGCCGCGGCCCGCACATCCCGACGACCCGGTTCATTCCGGCGTTCAAGCTCACCCGCTCCTCGGCGGCGTACTGGCGCGGCGACCAGAACAACGCCAGCCTGCAACGCATCTACGGCACCGCATGGGAGTCACAGGAGGCACTGGAGGCTCACCTGGAGCTGATCGAGGAAGCGCAGCGGCGTGACCACCGCAAGCTGGGGGCCGAGCTGGACCTGTTCAGCTTTCCCGACGAAATCGGCTCCGGGCTGCCAGTTTTCCACCCCAGGGGCGGGATCGTTCGCCGCGAGCTGGAGGACTATTCGCGGCGCAAGCACGTCGAGGCCGGCTACCAGTTCGTCCACACCCCGCACATCACCAAGGCGCAGCTGTATCAGACATCGGGCCACCTGGAGTGGTACGCCGAGGCCATGTACCCGCCGATGCACATCGACGCCGAGTACGACGACGACGGCACGCTGCGCAAACCTGGGCAGGACTACTACCTCAAGCCGATGAACTGCCCGATGCACCACCTGATCTTCGCCTCCCGCGGCCGGTCCTACCGGGAACTGCCGCTGCGGCTCTTCGAGTTCGGCAGCGTGTACCGCTACGAGCGCTCCGGTGTGGTGCACGGGCTGACC
>NZ_JBYCLE010000564.1:0-3174 GCF_057473765.1 Mycobacterium sp. TH-M106
GTGCCGGGCCCACCGGCCGCTTCCCGGGATGCGCCGGCAATTGAACGCCGAGGTGTTGTTGTCCTGCATCGACAACTCATCGGCGGCCGCCGGGTAACGGCTGGCCGAGCGCATCTTCTCGATCGGATAGCCCAGCTGGTAGAGCTGTTCGAAGACGGCGATGACCTGCGGCACCAGGTCTTCGTGCACAATCAGTTCGCCGCGGTGCGGCTGACCGTCGAAACCCCTGTGGTTGACCCCGACCCGCCGTAGCTGTGCCGGTCCGACGGGGCAACCCGGCCGCCAGCTCGCACCGAGCTCGGCGGCGGTCACGGGGCCGACGGCAGCGCCAAGAGGTGCAGGTGCCGCCGCCGTCGGCGGCTCGCTGGCCACCGGGGGTCGCGACGGCGCTGCGCACTGCGCCAGCAGGCCAGTAGTTGCAATACCTCCCGCACCGACCGCGATTGCGGCGATCGTCTGCCTGATCAGCGATTTAACCGGGTAAGTCGTGATGTCGCCTACGTTAACGCAATGGCGGCGGCTCAGCGCTGGCAAACGACGGTGGGTTCCAGGAAAATCGGGGTATCACGCACCACCGCTCAACCGAGTCTGGAGGACACCATGAAGGTCACCACGATAATGCAGGCGGCGTTGACCGCGTTGGTGACGGCGATGATCGCTGTCACCGTCGCGCCTCGTGCAACCGCGGCTTACCCCATCGTCGGCACGTTGGGCAGCACGTTGCAGGAGACCGACACCGTCGGCCAGGTCCTCTTGTCCTGGAAGGTCGACGACCTCAAACCTAGCAGCGACACTATGCCGGCCTACCCGGTAGCCGGGCAGGTTTGGGAGGCCACCGCCACCGTGCACGCCATCCGCGGCAGCGTGACGCCTGCGGTTTCGCAGTTCAACGCCGTGGCTCCCAACCAGGCCGCCTACCGGGTGCTGTGGGAGGTCGCCGCGCCGCAGGCGATCAGCGGGGCCACCATCCCCGAAGGCCAGCAAGCGACCGGAAAGATCTACTTCGACGTCACCGGCCCACAACCGAACACCGTGACCATGAACAACGGCATGGAAGACCTGATGATCTGGGGCCCGTAGCAGACCGGCATAGCTGCGCCATGACCGAGATCCGAGTGATTCGCGGCGACATCACCACCCTGCCCGTCGACGCAATCGTCAACGCCGCCAACAGCACTCTGCTGGGCGGCGGCGGAGTGGACGGGGCGATCCATCGAACCGGCGGTCCGGCGATCCTGGCCGAATGCAAGCAGCTGCGCGACAACGACTTTCCGGACGGCCTGCCGACCGGGGATGCGGTCGCAACCACGGCGGGGCGGCTGCCCGCGCGGTGGGTCATCCACACCGTCGGGCCGGTCTATTCGCGTGGGGAAGACCGGTCACCGCTGCTGCGGTCTGCCTACACCCGCAGTCTCGAAGTCGCCGATGCACTGGGCGCGGAGACGGTGTCGTTTCCGTTGATCTCCTCCGGCGTCTACGGCTGGCCAGCCGCCGACGCCGCACATCAGGCGCTGACGGCGGTGCGCAACGCCGACACCTGCGTGCAGGAGGTGACGTTCGTCGCGTTCACCCAGGCGACGGCCGAGTTGCTACGGTCGGAGTTCGCCCGCGCCGGGTCGCCGTCTCAGCGGTGCAGCCGCAGCCGCAAGCGATGAGCGCGTTGGCGTAGGGCTGCGAGTTGTTCGGCGACCCGGGCGGGCGCGGTGCCGCCGCGGGCGTCGCGGGACGAGACCGAGCCGGTGACGGTGAGCACGTTGCGCACCTCCGGCGTCAACGCGGGACTGGCGCCGGCCAACTCGTCGTCGGTCAGGTCCTCCAGGCCGACACCGCGCCGTTCGGCGGCGCGCACCGCCGCGCCCGCGGCCTCGTGTGCGGACCGGAACGGAACACCATGGCGCACCAGCCATTCGGCGATATCGGTGGCCAGCGTATAGCCGGCCGGGGCCAGCGCCGACATCCGCTCGACGTCGAACGCCAGGCTGCCCACCAACCCCGCCATCGCCGGCAGCAACAGCTCCAGCTGGGCCACCGAGTCGAAGACCGGCTCCTTGTCTTCCTGCAGGTCGCGGTTGTAGGCCAGCGGCTGCGCTTTCAGCGTCGCCAGCAGCCCGGCCAGATTCCCGATCAGCCTGCCGGACTTGCCGCGGGCCAGCTCGGCGATGTCGGGATTCTTCTTCTGCGGCATGATCGAACTGCCGGTGGACCAGGCGTCGGCTAAGGTGACGTAGCCGAATTCGGTTGAACTCCACACGATGATGTCTTCAGCCAGCCGGGATAGGTCAACGGCGATGATCGCGAATACCCACGCCGCCTCGGCGGCGAAGTCCCGGGCGGCCGTGGCGTCGATCGAATTCTCTGCGGCTGCGGTGAAACCGAGTTCGGCCGCTACAGCGTCTGGATCCAGGCCCAGTGACGAGCCGGCGAGCGCGCCCGAACCGTACGGGGACACCGCGGCGCGGGCGTCGAGATCGGCGATCCGGTCCACGTCGCGCAGCAGTGGGTGGGCGTGGGCCAGCAGATGGTGCGCCAACAGCACCGGCTGCGCCGACTGCAGGTGCGTCTTGCCCGGCATGATCGCTGCCGGGTGAGCCGCTGCCTGAGTGTCCAGCGCGTCGACCAGGTCGAGCACCCCGGCGGCGACACGGCGCAACGCGTCGCGCAGCCACATCCGAAATAGCGTGGCCACCTGGTCGTTTCGTGATCTACCGGCCCGCAACCGGCCACCTAGCTCGGAGCCGACGCGCTCGATCAGGCCACGCTCCAGGGCGGCGTGCACGTCCTCGTCGGTGGCCAGCGGCACGAAGCTGCCGTCGGCGACGTCTGCGCCGAGGCGGTCCAGCCCGGCCAGCAGTCCGTCACGCTGCTCCGCGGTGAGCAGCCCCGCTCGAAACAGCACCCCGGCGTGCGCCTTGGACGCGACGATGTCGTACGGCGCCAGCACCCAGTCGAACTGGGTGGACTTGCTCAACGCGGCCAGCGCGTCGGCCGGGCGATCGGCGAACCGCCCGCCCCACAGCGATCCCTGGTGGGTGTTCACGTCGCCCCCACCCGGCGAGCATGCACAAAATCGCACCCACGCGGCCCCGCTGGTGCGATTTTGTGCATGCTCGCGGTCGACCGGGTCACCGTGCGTCCCGGGCTGCGGAGATCTTCGACGACAACCCGTGCAGCTGC
>NZ_JBYCLE010000565.1:0-1974 GCF_057473765.1 Mycobacterium sp. TH-M106
AGCAGGTCTGGCGGCAAGCCGACAAATACGACGTACCCCGGATCTGTTTCGTCAACAAGATGGACAAGATCGGCGCGGACTTCTACTTCACGGTGCGCACCATCGAGGAGCGACTGGGCGCCAGGCCACTGGTGGTGCAGCTGCCGATCGGCGCGGAAAACGACTTCGAGGGCGTCGTCGACCTAGTCGAGATGAACGCCAAGGTGTGGCGTGGTGAGACCAAGCTCGGCGAACACTACGACACCGTCGACATCCCGGCCGAGTTGGCGGGCAAAGTCGACGAATACCGTACCGCCCTGCTGGAGACCGTCGCCGAAACCGACGAGACACTGCTGGAGAAATACCTCGGCGGTGAGGAACTGACTGTCACCGAGATCAAGGGTGCCATCCGCAAGCTGACGGTGGCCTCCGAGGTGTTCCCGGTCTTGTGCGGCAGCGCCTTCAAGAACAAGGGCGTGCAGCCGATGCTGGACGCCGTCATCGACTATCTGCCTTCGCCGCTGGACGTCGAGTCGGTGCAGGGCCACGTGCCGGGCAACGAGAGCGAGATCATCTCCCGCCGGCCCAGCACCGACGAGCCGTTCTCCGCGTTGGCGTTCAAGATCGCCGTGCACCCGTTCTTCGGCAAGCTCACCTACGTGCGGGTGTATTCGGGCAAGGTCGAGTCCGGCTCGCAGGTCATCAACGCGACCAAGGGCAAAAAAGAACGTCTGGGCAAGCTGTTTCAGATGCACTCCAACAAGGAGAACCCGGTGGATTCGGCGTCGGCCGGGCACATCTACGCGGTGATCGGCCTGAAGGACACCACCACCGGTGACACGCTCTCCGACCCGAACCAGCAGATCGTGCTGGAGTCGATGAGCTTCCCCGACCCGGTGATCGAGGTGGCCATCGAGCCGAAGACCAAGAGCGACCAGGAGAAGCTGTCGCTGTCGATCCAGAAACTGGCCGAGGAGGACCCGACCTTCAAGGTGCACCTGGATCAAGAGACCGGCCAGACCGTGATCGGCGGGATGGGCGAGCTCCACCTGGACATCCTGGTCGACCGCATGCGCCGGGAGTTCAAAGTCGAGGCCAATGTCGGCAAGCCGCAGGTGGCCTACAAGGAGACGATTCGCCGCAAGGTGGAGAAGGTCGAGTACACCCACAAGAAGCAGACCGGCGGCTCGGGTCAGTACGCGAAGGTCATCATCACCGTGGAGCCGTTCACCGGAGAGGACGGCGCGACCTATGAATTCGAGAACAAAGTCACCGGCGGCCACATCCCGCGGGAGTACATACCGGCGGTGGATGCCGGTGCGCAGGACGCCATGGCCTACGGCGTGCTGGCCGGCTACCCGCTGGTGAACCTGAAGGTCACCTTGCTCGACGGGCAGTACCACGACGTCGACTCCTCGGAGCTGGCGTTCAAGGTGGCCGGCTCCCATGCGCTGAAAAAGGCTGCGGCGCAAGCGCAGCCGGTGATCCTGGAACCGATCATGGCCGTCGAGGTCATCACTCCCGAGGACTACATGGGCGACGTGATCGGTGACCTGAACTCCCGCCGTGGCCAGATCCAGGCCATGGAGGAGCGCGGTGGCGCACGTGTCGTCAAGGCGAACGTGCCGCTGTCGGAGATGTTCGGCTACGTCGGAGATCTGCGGTCGAAGACACAGGGCCGGGCGAACTACTCCATGGTCTTCGAGTCCTACGCTGAAGTGCCGGCGCAGGTGTCGAAGGAGATCATCGCGAAGGCGACGGGCGAGTAAGTGGAACTTACGAGCACGGAGTCGAGCAACGAGCAGCGCGAAGGCGACGGGCGAGTAAGTTCGGGGTAATCTTGCCCGGTCGCTACCGTGGCACAACTGAAAAGATCAACACTGCTGTAATTCAGCACTAACAGTCCAGGAGGACATAGAAGTGGCGAAGGCGAAGTTCGAGCGGACGAAGCCGCACGTCAACATCGGGACCATTGGTCACGTTGACCACGGCAAG
>NZ_JBYCLE010000566.1:0-1462 GCF_057473765.1 Mycobacterium sp. TH-M106
TGGTGCTGGCCACCGGGTTCCGGGTGGACCGCTTCCTGCGCCCGATCGAGGTGGTCGGCCGCGACGGCGTGCGCCTCGACGACGTGTGGGCACAGCGACCGGTCGCCTATCTGTCGGTGTCGGTGCCCGATTTTCCCAACCTGTTCATGCTCAACGGGCCCAATGGGCCCGTCGGAAACTTCTCGCTGATCGACGCGGCCGAGGCCCAGATCGGCTATCTGATGCAGCTGATCGAGCTGCTGCGGCGAGAGGAATGCCGCGCGGTCAGCGCCAGCCACGAGGCGACGGCCCGTTTCGAGGCCGAGCGGGTGCAGGCGGCGAAAAAGACCGTGTGGGTCACCGGCTGCCGAAGCTGGTACCTCGACGACCGCGGTGTTCCCGTCGCCTGGCCGTGGAGTTTCGGTCGCTTCCGGGAGGTGATGGCGCACCCGGCGCTGGGCGACTACGAACTCGCGTAACGCGCGTCGGGACCGGGCAGGTCAATCCAGCGGCACCGGGTCGAGGATCTCGGCGCGTGCCTCCGGGGCGCTGGCCCGCAACGCGTCCGCCGAAGCGTCGTCGGGCTGGGCTTGCGAGAGCACTTCGGCTTCCACTCGCGCGGAGTAGGTTGCCACCTCCTCGTCGATATCGTCGTCGCCCCAGCCCAGCACCGGCGCCACCACCTCGGCAACCTCGCGGGCGCAGTCGACACCGCGGTGCGGGTATTCGATGGAGATCCGCATCCGGCGGGTCAGGATGTCCTCCAGATGCAGTGCACCCTCGGCGGCGGCAGCGTAGGCGGCTTCGACCTTCAAGTAGATCGGTGCCGCGGTGATCGGCTCCAGCAGCTCGGGCGCCCCGGTCGCCAAGTCGAGCACCCGATGGATCAGTGACCCGTAGCGATCTAGCAGATGCCGCACTCGATAGGGGTGCAGCCCCTGGACCGCGCCGACGTGCTCGACCTGGTTGACCAGCGCGAAATAGCCGTCGGCACCCAGCAGCGGCACCTTCTCGGTGATGGACGGCGCCACCCGGGCCGGGATGTACTCGGCGGCGGCGTCGATGGCGTCGGCGGCCATCACCCGGTAGGTGGTGTACTTGCCGCCGGCGATGGCCACCAGCCCGGGCGTCGGCACCGCCACCGCGTGCTCGCGGGAGAGCTTCGAGGTGTCGTCGCTCTCCCCGGCCAGCAGGGGACGCAGCCCCGCGTACACCCCGTCGATGTCGGCGCTGGTCAACGGGGTAGCCAGCACGGTGTTGACGTGGCCCAGGAGATAGTCGATGTCGGCCTTGGTCGCCGCCGGGTGCGCCAGGTCCAGGTTCCAGTCGGTGTCGGTGGTCCCAATGATCCAGTGGGTCCCCCACGGGATGACGAACAACACCGATCGCTCGGTGCGCAAGATGATCGCGACCTCGCTGACGATCCGGTCCCGCGGCACCACCACGTGCACCCCCTTGGACGCACGCACGTGAAACCGGCCGC